>CAZTDK010000053.1:0-16190 GCA_964611965.1 uncultured Binatia bacterium (SeqCode)
CGCCTCGACGCTCAGCCCCGTTGCCGCGAGCATGGCCGGCGACCACGCGCGTGCGGCGACGTCCAGCCACAGGGTACCCGCGGCGTCGGACATCTCGGACGCGTATGTTCCGGAAAGGCAGAGGCGCAGATAGTCCTTGGGCAGCAGGACGCGCTGGATCTGCCGAAATATTTCCGGCTCATGCTCCGCCACCCAGAGCAGCTTCGGTGCGGTAAACCCCGGCATGGCGCGGTTGCCGGTGATGTCGCGGCTGCGCGGCTCGCGCGTCTCCAACGTCACGCATTGCACAGCACTGCGCCCGTCGTTCCACAGGATTGCCGGCCGTAGCACCAGGTCGCCGCCGCCGAGCAACACCGCGCCATGCATCTGTCCGGCAAGCCCAATGCCCCGCACCGCCGCCAATTCGCGTGGCCGTCGTTCCCGGAGAGTGTCGAGCGCCAGCTGCGTCGCCTGCCACCATGCTCCTGGGTCCTGTTCAGACCACAAGGGCTGCGGGCGTTGCAGCCCCAGAGGAATGCCGACTTGCTGAATTTCGCACTGCTGGTCATCGACCAGCACCAGCTTCAGCGCGGACGTACCGAGATCGATTCCGAGATACACGTTGGGGCATCTGAGCAGAGGCCTCTGCCGGCTTCAAGCAGAACACGATTGGTTTCTGCTCCCTCGACCCTGGTAAGATGCGTGCTAATTCTCCCGATGGGGTCTGGATCGTGACGACGATTGGAGTAGAAGACCAGACACCAATGACCAGGGACCAGAAACCACTGTTTGAGAGGAGGACATCATGTTGAAGGAATTCAAAGCGTTCGCGATGCGCGGCAACGTGCTCGACATGGCCGTTGGCATCATCATCGGTGCGTCGTTCGGGAAGATCATCACGTCGTTTGTCGGTGACGTCTTGATGCCACCGATTGGGCTGCTGTTGGGAAAGGTCGATTTCTCAAACCTCTTCGTCACCCTCTCCACGCACGATCATTTCAACACCCTGGCAGAAGCGAAGGTGGCCGGGGTGCCGACCTTGAACTACGGGCTGTTTCTCAACACGGTGATCGATTTCGTCATCGTCGCCTTCGCCATCTTTCTGCTGATCCAGCAGGTCAATCGTTTTCAGGCGAAGCCTGAAAGCACTCCGACCACCAAGGATTGCCCGTTTTGCATCTCCAAGATCGCTCTCAAGGCGACGCGCTGCCCGCATTGTACGTCGGAGCTGCGCACCGCTTGAGCGCCGGCGTTGGCGCCGGCGGTTGGAGCGGAAAACGAGCCAATTGAGGAGGCTGTGATGGTGTGGTGGACGACGGCACGGGCGGGCATTCATCGGCTGAGACATCTGGTGGTTGCCCGGGCGCTTCCGTGGACGCTGCTCGCCGCCTACCTGTGTGCTGGAAATGCACTACCGGCTGCCGCCTTCGATTTCGATGACGTCGTCGCCACCGCGAAACAGCAGGCTCGCGAGCCCTACACGGACACGCGGGCGCAGGTACCGGCGTGGCTGCTGAACATTACGTACGATCAGTGGCGAGACATCCGCTTTCGCTCTGATCACGCCCTGTGGCGCGACCGCCACCTGCCGTTCGAGGTGCAGTTCTTCCACCCCGGCCTCTACTACCCACGCACGATCGCGGTCCACGAAGTCACCGCGGAAGGCGTCCAGCCGGTGATCTCGTCGTCCGATGAGTTCGACTATGGGAAGAACGACTTCGCCAGCGCGATCCCGCCGGATCTCGGCTACGCCGGCTTCCGCATCCACGCACCGATCAAGGCGGCGGGATATTACGACGAAGTCATCGTGTTTCTCGGCGCCAGCTACTTCCGCGCAGTCGGCCGAGACCAGGGTTTTGGGATCTCGGCGCGCGGGGTCGCGATCAATACGATCGCCTCCTCACCGGAGGAGTTTCCCGACTTCAAGGAATACTGGCTCGTAACTCCGGCTGCCGATGCGACGCAGCTGACCATCTATGCGCTGCTCGACGGGCCGAGTATCACCGGGGCGTATCGGTTCGTCGTGCAGCCGGGCGAGCAGACGCTGGTGGACGTCGACGCGCGCCTGTTTCTGCGTCGTCCGGTGGAAGTGCTGGGCATCGCCCCGCTCACCAGCATGTTCTTTCACGGGGAAAACAGCGTGCACCCGTTTGTCGATTTTCGTCCCGAGGTGCACGACTCCGATGGTCTGCTGTTGCACTCCACCTCCGGTGAATGGCTGTGGCGACCGCTCAAGAACCCCCACAGTACCCAGGTCAGCGCGTTGCAGATGCAGAATCCTCGCGGCTTTGGCTTGCTGCAGCGGGATCGCGATTTCGATCACCACCAGGATCTCGAGGCGCACACCGAGCTGCGCCCGAGCGTCTGGGTGGCTCCGCGCGGCGACTGGGGCAAGGGGCACGTCGACCTGGTGGAGTTGCCGACGAACACCGACATCAACGACAACATCGTCGCATATTGGGTGCCGACCAAGCTCCCCAAGCCCGGCGAGGCCGCTGCCTTCGCATACACGCTGTATTGGTACGGCGATGATCCCGGCCGACCACCCGGCGGCCGGGTGGTCGCCACACGCCGCGATTGGGGTACGCAGGAAAACGTCTATCGCTTTGTAATCGACTTCGCCGGCAAGACTCTCGAGAGCATCCCGGCCGATCGGCCGCCACGCCCGACGGTAACGATCGCAAGTGGCGCGGCCGCCGGTGAGCTCATCGATCAACAGATCGTAAAGAATCCGGCGACCGGAGGCTGGCGCCTCAGTTTTCAGGTGCGCCCGAAGACTACGCAGGCGCTGGAGCTGCGCGCGTTTCTGAGCAACGAAAGCGGCGCGCTGACGGAAACGTGGTCGTACGCCGCCCTGCCTTGGGGCGCAGAGTAGGGCCTGCGGCCGGCGTCTCTTCTATGGTCCGCTCCCCCCTTCGGGGAGCCTCTGGGCAGGATTGGTCGCTGCGGACTGCCACGGCCGCACCTGCCAGGTCTGAGGGCACCGCGTCTGTGTCGCAGCGCAGACTTGCTTCCTGAATTCAGCGACGGCCGGGGAGGTTTGAATGCAATTTTTCAAGCCCGATCCCGCAGCGGGATCACAAGCCGCCGCGTACGCCACGCACGAAATCGCTGGACACCTTGGCGTTGTCGATGGCGTCGCCGTTTTGAAAGGATACCTGCCATGCGTGGGAGGCATCGCCGATGAAGCTGGTGATGCACCAGTAGGCGTTGGCCATCGTCGATCCGAAGGTCGCGTCGATACACGGCGACGATGCGCACGTACAGGTGGGGGTCCCTGATGCCATCGCGCAGGGATAGTCGCGCAGAATACTCTGGAGCTCGGCCAAGGTCGGCAGCCGCCAGTTATTCGCCGCCGCGAAACCGGCTCCATTCACGCTGGACAGGTAGCTGGTAAACACGCTGCCGGTTCCCTTGTACGGTGCGCCGGTACTCCAGGTGTACGTATTATCCGCATCGTTCGCATCCCCCGGATTCGGCGTGCTGTCCGCGTTCGTCTTCTTCTCCCAGACCAACCCGCTCAAATTGTCGGTCACCGTTCCATCGCCGTTGTCCGTGACCCGAGTACCAATACACGTGCTCGTAAGGAGCGACCTGCTCTGTTGGAAGGTGGACCACCTCTTAAAATACGTGTGTCTGCACCGCGCGAACGTCGCTTGGAAATCTCGGCTCGCCCCGCCCGCCCTGGTCGCTACTGTGTTTTCCACGCAAGTCTGGAAGAGCTTCCACGCCGTCAGGCGGGCTTTGTCGCAATTCTGCTGCGGCGTCGTCGCCGCGAATGCGGTCGCGGCGCAGAGTAGTTGGGTACATACAGCGACCGTCACCGTAGCTCTTGTCATGCTCCCCCCCGTGGATCGCTCGATCATACCCAGCAGCTTACCAGCACAATCTATTTTGCCAACAGCCTATCGGCCTCTGAGGCCGGTGCTCGGCAGTTCCTCGCGAGCAATAGCGATCGATGCTGGCGGTACACCCTGTCGGGACCTGGCGGCCCACACGACCAACGCGAGCGGCCCACAAAAATATGCCGGCCGCAGGCCCCCTACAGACAGCGGTACAGTGCCGCGATGATTGCCGCCGGCCGCGGATCGATCAGCCAGAGGCCGGTATGCATCTCATTCATCACATATCCAAAGCCGACGCCGGCTTCCGGGTCGGCAAACGCCATCGAGCCACCCATGCCGCCGTGCCCGAAGGTACGCGGGTTCGGCCCCATCTTTTCGTTGGGTGTGGACAACATGAAGCCAAGACCAAAGCACGTATGCATCGGCAGCAGCGCGTCCGGTCCATTCGCCTGTTCGGTGCTCGCGTGCTGGATGCTCTGGCGGCTCAACAGTCGCCGCCCGTTGACGGCGCCACCGCATGCGAGGATACCGTAGACACCGGCGAGCGCACGGGCGTTGGTGTGGCCGTTGGCCGCGGGAATCTCGGCACCCCGCCATTCCCGGGAATTCGCGGCCTCGGGCAAGATCGGCGGGTTGATGAACGACTTTGCGAGCAGGGACTCCGGGTCTTTGAGAATCGCCATCAGCAGGTCGAGCTGCTCCGGCGGCGGCGGCGGTGGTGGCGTCAATGGCGCCACCCGCACGTCCTCGGCCGCCGGCAAGCCGATCTGGCAGTCGATCCCGAACGGCTGCGCCACCTCATCGCGGAAGAACGCGCCGACGCTCTTCCCACTCAGCCGGCGGATCACCTCGCCGACCAGCCACCCGTAGGTAAGCGCGTGGTAGCCATGTTTGCTTCCCGGCTCCCACCACGGCTCCTGCTGTGCCAGCGCCCCAGCCATGGTCTCCCAGTCGTACACGGCGTCCGGCGCCAACGGCTGGCGCACCGCCGCCATGCCGGCTTGATGGCTGAGGAGATAACGCACCGGCAAGCGCTCCTTGCCGGCCGCCGCAAACTCCGGCCAATACTTCGCCACCGGGGCGTCGAGATCCAAGCGCCCTTGATCCACCAGCCGGTGCGCACAGATTGCGGTCATTCCCTTCGTCGTCGAGTAGACGTTGGCGATGGTGTCACGCTTCCACTGTTGGGTACGCGCGGCATCGGCATAACCGGCCCAGATGTCGACCACCGACTTGCCGTCGAGCGTGATCGCCAACGACGCCCCGGTCTCGCCGAACGAATTGAAATTCTCAACGAAGACCTCGCGCACCGGCAAAAACCGTGCGTCGCAGGTTCCCTGTACCGTGAGCTCAATGGCCATTCCAATTCCTCTCTTCTACCGGTCAGCTCTTTGATTGCCTTTCACCAGACAGCACCAGCCATTCTCGACGCCACAAGGCAAAAGTCAAAATGCAAAAGTCAAAACCGGTCCTCCTTTGGCGTTTTGACTTTTCCGTTTTGCCTTGTGCCTTGCGACTTCCCCTCTTCAGTCCAGAATGATTGCGTCCCAGAACTCCCAGAAACGGCGCTCCTCCTCGTACGGCGCACCTTCGAGGCGTGACTCGTCACCCAAGATCATCGTCGCGCGCCGGGTGGCATCGTACGGGTTCCACGTCTCGAGCCCTTCGCCCGCAGGGCGGCCATTGTGCGCGAAGGTCAGCCAGGCGTCCTGCATGTCCTCCGCCAACCTGTCGGCCCGCGGGCCACTACCGGTAAACCGCGCCACCATCGGATGGGTCAGTGTCCCGAAGACGAATGGAATCTCCAGCGCGTGACAGGCCCCGAGCATGCCCTCCATGAACGGCGAGGTCCAGGTGAACAGGTACGCATAGGTTTGTGGCTGATGCACCGCCTGCAACTCGGCAAGGCGCATGGCTCCATAGCGGAAAGCGCGGTCCGAATCGATCGCAAACCATAACTCCGGTGGCGTGACGCCGAGCCCGCGCCGGTCGCGCGCCTGACGATAGGTTGCCACCGCGCGGCGGCCGTGACTCATGCCGGCCGCATCCGCCCCGGGGATGACGCGCTCGCAGCGGCGAATGAGGCCGGCGTCATCGAGGCTGCGCGCCCGCGGGTCCATCAATCCAAAGAGCCTCATCTCGTCCAGGTTGGTGCCCACGAGCACGCTCACGTCCTTTGAAAGACCGTCGCGCAGCGCCACGAACGGATGCTGGGGCAGCACATCGCCGTCGACAACCGGCGAAAACGGCAAGCCACGCAACCGCGGTAGGAGCGCCACATACGCGCGCAGCTGCGCCTCGAGAATTGCCGCCGCGGGAAGATCCGACAGCCGCGCGATCGTCGCGCGATCGAGCTGCAACTCCTTGAGCACCGCCGCGGTGACCCGCGCAGCGTGCTGGCGCGTCGAGACGAAATTTGCCGAGCCACTTTGCAGAATCGCACGGTGGAACAAGCCCTGGGCGCGCGGCGTGCCGAGCAACGTCGCGACGCTGATCGAGCCCGCCGACTCCCCGAAGATGGTGACGTTGTGCGGATCGCCGCCAAAGTTCTCGATGTTGTCGTGTACCCACTCGAGCGCCGCGATCTGGTCGAGGAGACCTTCGTTGCCGGTCGCCGGCAGCGCACCTTCCGTCAGCTCGTCTAGGTGGAGGAATCCGAAAGCGCCGAGACGATAGTTGATGGTCACCACAACCACATCGCCGCGGCGCGCCAGAACCTGGCCGTCATACAACAGCTGTGAGCCGGCGCCCATGACGAACGCGCCACCGTGAATCCAGACCATCACCGGACGGCGGCCGTGGCGGGGGTTCGGTGTCCACACGTTGAGATACAAGCAATCCTCGCCAAGCTGGCCGACGTCGAGCCCGAGCAGCGGCCCAAGCATGCTGGGATTCTGCGACGCCGCCGGCCCAAAGCGTGTCGCCTCACGCACCCCGGCCCACGCGGTCGGAGGTTGCGGAGAACGGAAGCGCAGCGTGCCGATGGGCGGACGCGCGTAGGGAATCCCGCGGAAGACATGCACCCCGGCGTCTTCGACCCCGGCAACTTTACCCATACTGGTTTCGGCAATCGTAGTCATCAACAGTCTCCCCGGACCAGCAGCGTAGCACAGCCTCGGTCTGGCAGCGTGCCGCCCTTGGCAGCCCACAGCGACCAATCCTGCCCTGAGGCTCCCCGAAGGGGGGAGCGGCCCATAGAAAAGCTGCCGCCCCCAGGGCCGCCGGCTGCCGGCCCTACAGCGGATAGATCAGTGATCCAGGAACGAGCACCGAATCGAATACACACAGCTTCTCCTTGAACTTCAACTGCCCGTCCTCGCGCACGAGCTGATCGAGATACCTGCCGACGTTGAACACTTGCGTCGGCTGATCGACGAGCGACTGGAATACGGCGTAATTGGCCTCGACGTGGATCGAGCCCTCCAACGCTTTACCCGGGCTTGGGTTGGGGGCTTGCGGGCTTGGGGGAGCGACGGTCTTGATGCGGAGGTTGCTGACCAGGTGGCGCAGTGCCCGCGGCGCGTAGACGCTGCTGCGGCGTAGGGTTGCGACACGATCGCGCAGCATGCCCTTGCTTTCGCACAGCATCAACGCCAACGGCAGCCCGCGCTCGAAATTCTCGCGCGGGACAATCTTGTAGAGGCAGGCGTCGGTGAACATTTCCGGCCAGCGATCGAGCTCGCCACCGTCGAGACAATCAACATAGGCGGCATAGAGATCTTCGATCTCGTCGCGCAGCGTGCTCATGGTGTGGGTCAGGCCGAGGCAGCCGAAAGCCCCATCACTTCTCGATAGTACTTGTAAAAGCCCCGCATCGCCGTCTCGGTGATCATGTGCGGCGCATCATCGCAGTCGCGCCCACCGAGCTCGAGCACCGCGGCGCTTCCGGGCGAACAGCGAACGCCTTGCTGCGAGAATTCCATCATCTCGCTGTCGTCGACCGACACCAGACCGGCGGGACCCATGAGGTTGGCCTGCCGCAAGCGGATGCGCGTCATCTCGTCGCTGTCGGCGGCGTAGCCGAAGAAGGTCCACACCAACTCGAAGGCTTCCGGGCCGCGGGTCACCAACTGCCGCGTCGCCAGGGTATTCGATTGCTGCTGCACGATGAGATTCGGCCAGATGGTTTGCATCACCACGGTGGCCGTGCCGGGAAATTCGCGCACCGGTTGCAGCAACGTCGGATCGTGCAGCGTGAAGTCGGCGATGAACGACTTCATCTCCGCGGTCGCATCGGTCGCTTGCTGGTCGCCTTTGCTCGATACCAGCACCGCATGGCGTCCGTGCTCGTCCATTTTCACCGCCGACGGCTGATCGGCGCGAAATAAACCGAATGTCACGAGGAACACGTGCAGCAAGCTGGCGTGGTACGGGTCCTTGATGTTCTCGAACATCAGCTTCCAGTTGCTGCCGATCCGCTGGCGCATGTAGCCGAGGATGCGCAACTCGCGGCCGTCGAAGACCCGGTCGAAATACTCCAGCATCGTCGGCCCGAGATAGTCCTCGAGCGTCGGCATCGCATCATTGAACGAGGCGAAAATCACGCCGTGACGCTCGGCGACGCGCAACCGCTGCAACGCATGCGCCTCGAGCTCGAAGTCAGCCGGCATGCCACCTTGCTTGCGCAGGCCGCGGCGGAAGGGCACGCCGACGAGGTCGCCCCGCAGATTGTAGGTCCATTGATGATAGGGACACATGAACTCGCGGGCATTGCCGAAGGGCTGTTGGCAAAACTGCACGCCGCGGTGCGCGCAGCGGTTGACGACGACATTGGCGACACCGTTGCGGTCGCGCACGACCACGACGGGCATATCGCCGACCGCGCTGCGTTTGAAATCACCGGCCGTGGGAATCTCGGCGCTCAGTCCCACGTAGCACCAACTCGCGCCTTGAAAAATGGACTCCTGCTCGCGCGCGTAGATCACCGGATCGGCGTACACCCAGAACGGCACTCGACTGGTGTCGGCGGACGGCCATGCATGCGTCATCCGCGCGGACCTCGCCATCGGCAGGAGCGTTCTAACCGCGATGAGCTCACGGAATGCATACGGCCACCCGTAGCGCATCCGGCGGCCGGTGCACAACCGTCGTCAGGCGGCGCTTTCCTCGTGCGCGGCCACTTCCAGCGACATGCCACGGGTCTCATCGATATAGAGGCCAAAGACGATCGCTCCGGGAATCGCCAACAGCGCCAGGTAGCCGACCACAACGGACAAACCGCCCAGACGTTCCGCCAGCACCGCGATGACCGCCTGGGAGGAGACGGTCGCAATCGCGGCCATCAGCGTAAACCAGCCGATGATCGTGCCACGCAGCGGAGTCGGAAACAGTTCCGTCGCCGCCGCATTACCGGCAACCGTGGCGGCGTTCACTGCCAAGGAAAACCAGCAGAAGCCCGCGGCAAGCCATACTCCGGGAGAGCCGAAACCAACCGGGGGCCCCCAGTAGAAGAAGAGCGATCCCGCCGCGACCAACACGCCGAAGCCCACGACAGTCGGCACGCGGCCGAAACGTTCCGCGCTCCAGGCGCCCATGGGGAACCCGAGCAGGCTGACCCCGCCGCCAGTGAGCATCATCACGCTGGCCGCTGCGGCAGAGAGGCCGACCACCGACACCGCGTGGAAGTAGCCCCAGCTGGTTGCCGCGTTCACGGCAATCGTATTGAGCAGGTACGCGGCGAGCATGGGAACGGCGCGCGCGCGATAGCGCGGGCCGAAGACATCGTAGAACGCGGCGCGCTGTGTCGCGCCGCTCGCGGCCGCCCGTTCCCAGCGCGCGCTCTCCGGGATGACCCGGGTCACGAACGGCACCCCCAATACCCCGCCCGTCGCCAGAACCAGCAGCCAACGCCACGACATTCCGAAGCTGTCGAGCAGCGGCATGAGCATCAGGCACAGCCCGCCCCCCAAGGCAACCGCCAGGCCCGCAAAGCTTTGGCCGCGGGCACGCTCGGCGATCGGCAACGTCTCCGCCAGCATTACCACCGCGCTCGACAAGGTGGCGGCGATGAAGGCGTAGAGCGCGATTTCGAAGGCCGTGAACACCAGCGGGTTGAACGACAGCGCCGCGCCAAACGCGCACAGCGGCGTCGCCGTCATGCACCACAGCAACACGCGCCGCCGTCCGAGGCGGTCGGCACAGCGCGACAGGATCAACGCGCCGAGCGCCGACACCGAGATCCAGGCGTACATGCGAGCGATCCCGGATTCGTTGAGCGCGAAGCTCTTCGCGATCCATGGCGCCCCGATGCCATTGATCGCCATTGTGAAGCCCTGGTACCACAGCATCGCACACGTGCCGACAATGGTACGGCGCACCACGTCGGGCGAGGCCGTCACCTCGGCGATGCCAAGCTCAATCGCCGGCGCGGCGCTGTCTGATTCGGAGAGCAACATTGGGGTCGCTTCTACCAGCTGAGCTACTGCAAACCGCGGTGACGGCGCAACCCTCCAGATTGACGCAAGCTACTCCCATGTCGCGAACGCGGTGACCCTGAAACCGTCGATCGAATCCTCGAATCCCTGTTTGTAACCCGGTGCGGCCATCGCCTTCCGCTTGCACGAGCCCGTCGACGGAAGGCGCTCCGGCCTCCATGAACGCAACGTAGGCGCGCCCGAACGATCCGACCGCGAGGACTCGCAAAGCCGCTCGATCGGAGAGCGCTGCCCCAATAGCGACGGCCGCTCCACCAGCAGGCGCCGCCCATCCCGATGCGCCTAAAACTCTTGAAAGGCGCGCTCGGAACCGCGGCCCGACAATGCGTCGGTGATCTCGAAGACCTCCTCGATGCGCGTCGGGTCGGCGGTGAAGATGGGCAGCGCGCGCCAGGCGCGCCGCCATTCCCGTTTTGGCACCGTCGCTGCCTTCTGCACATCGCCTCGGCTGTCTATGCGGCTAACGACCCGTGCCTGATCGGCCGCGTGGATGAGCGCGGCACGACCGGCAGCGACCGCACTCCTGTAATCGAGGTGCGGGCCCGCGCGGAGCATGCAGCCCAGACCAGGAACCCAGCGGCGGCCGCGCCAGCGAGCAGCAGCCCAGACAACGCGCCAGCGAACGAAAACAGGGGCAACACGGGGATCGGGGATGGCATCGTCAATGCGAAGGGTATCATCGTTGTAAACCTCCGCCTTCAGGTGAGGCACAAGGTGTGCCAAGAGCGAAGCGTGGCGGGAACCACGCGTCCGCCTCCGATCACCCTGGCAAACGCACAGTCACAACTGCAGGGAACGTCCATCGCATAGTACGCCACTGCCCAGTGCGGTGTGCACCAGCTGCCTCGCCGTAATGCCAGTGAGATAAGCGGCATCGTGCCCAGATCGCATCCTTCGAGAGCGCGCCTGAAGAGACGGCGCCTATTGTCTGTGGTCTGTGGTCTGTGTTTTTAGTCCACGCCCAGTGGCGGACCGACGAGCCAGCCACCGTCTACGGGAATCGCGGCGCCGTTGACGAAGCCCGCCGCCGGCGACGCGAGGAAAGCGACGACGGCGGCGATCTCGCTGACCTGCCCCAGGCGGCCGGCCGGCACCTGACGGAGCATCGGCTGGCGCGCCTCGTCTGGCATCGAGAGGACCAACGGGGTTGCGATGAGACCCGGCAACACGGCGTTGCAGGTCACGCCGCGGTTGCCGTACTCCTTGGCGACCGTCTTGTGAGTGCGATCACGCCGGCCTTGCTGGCGGCATACGCCGGCTGCAACGGTGATGGGATTTCGGCCGCGACCGAGGACATGTTGATGACGCGACCCCAGCCACGCGCAGCCATCGCGGGGACGGTGGCCTGGATGCACGAGAACCCGCCGCTCAGATTCACCGCGAGCTCCCGATCCCAGGCGGCGCGCGGCATGTGGGCGATCGGCGCCAGGTGGTTCACGATCCCCGCATTGTTGACCAGAACGTCGATCGGCCCGAGCTCGGCGGTGGCCCGTGTCACTGCCGCCTGCACCTGATCTTCATCCGCCACATCGAACTCGAGCGCGATGGCTTGTGAACCGAGCTCCATCACGGCCTGTGCCGTGGGAATATCTTCATCCTCGCCGGACACGCGCCGCGACAGGCGGTAGTACCGCTCGCCCTGATACTTGCCAAGATGGATGTCGCCGACCGCAATCCGGGCACCGGCGCGCGCCAACTCGAGCGCAATGGCGCGCCCGATCCCGCGTCCGGCGCCGGTAACCAGCGCAACTTTGGCTTGCAGTGACAGGTCCATGTCTTCTTCGCTTCAATCGCCTTCCCCCAGTAGACGCGACGATCACGGCAAGGACGATTCCACCTCGCGTTCCTCAACCGTCAGAGTTTGTCCGACCTTACCAACGTAAAACACGACAAGCTTGACCGGAGTTGAGCCGACGTTGCGGCCGTTGTGCAACGTGTTCACCACTTCGGCCAGGGCGTCGCCGGCTTGCAGCCGTTTGACCTCGCCGTTCTTCAACGCCACCTCCAAAGTACCTTCCAATACCATCGCAAACGATGGGGCGGAATGCTGATGCCACCCGGTCTCGCCGCCGGGAGCGATCTCGACCACACTTCCGGTGACTTCGGGTGTTCCATCGGGATACACGATGGGCTTGTGATCCCAGCTCTCCGTCGTCTTCAGGAGTCGGGTAACCGCTATGGCTCCGCGCTTGTCCAGTCCTCGCACGATGACCGCCGGAGCCAGCAACGCACCGACGACCATGAGCGTGTACAGTCTGTTCATCCGTCTATCTTGCCTGGCCCGGGCCGGCGTTGCCACTCACCGGCCCACACTGACGTCTTGGCCGGTCACCGTGCGCGTGGTATCGCTCCGCTTATCCACGGATTCTGGCCGCGCGGCTCGTCCGCGGCCGAGGAGGAGAGGCAATGGCAAGCAAGGGCTGGTCGCATATCAGCTTGGCAACGCTCGACATGAGCGCGACGCGCGCCTTCTACGAGGGCGTGCTCGGATTCAAGGCGGTGCGCTGCGACATCATCAAGGTAAAGGAGGGCGGCGAGATCCGGCATGTGTTCTTCGACACCGGCCAGCAGCAGCTGCTGGCCTTCATGGAGCCGCGTGGCGTGCCCGGTGCGCCGCTGGAGTTCGACGGCGGCCTCAACCGCCCGCTCGGTATGCCCGAGGGCGTCTATCACTTCGCCTTCGAAGCCGGCAGCGCCGCGGAGTTGGACGCCAAGCGCGCCGAGCTCATCGGCAAAGGGGTGAAGGTCACCCCGGTGGTCGACCATGAGTGGGCGAAGTCGATCTACTTCAAGGACCCCAACGGCCTCATGCTGGAGTACTCGTACCTGACGCGCGAGTTCAACGCCGATGACGGCGTCATGCAGCCACGCTTCGAAATGAGCCTGATCGACGCATCGCCGCTGACTGACTTCCGGGATCGTTAAGCGCACCCCCGCCGATACTGCTTCCAACTTTCTCGCGCCAAGACGCCACGCCGCAAAGTAAAGACACCGTCCACTCTCAGCGTCTTGCACTTTGCGTCTTGGCGGCTTTGCGTGAGATCTCCCGCCGTCACCCGCCCTGACACATCGGATCACTCTCGACCCAGGTACACGTCGGGTGCGCCGTACACGATGCCGTCTGTAAAATGGGGCCGCAGGTGTTCGGCAGGGTGCCGTCCTTGCGCACGCAGCAGGGCCGATGCGTAAACACGAACGACGAGTTCTGGTGCGCGTACATGCCGTGACAGCCCATACAGTCGGCGGTGCCGAATTGATTTGCCGCATCCTCGCCGCCGGGGCAGGCTTCCGCGGCGCTGGCCGCCGTATCCACGCAGTCGCCGTTGCAGCTCCGGCAATACGAATGCGCCGTATTGGTCGCCGACGTGCAGCCGGTGGTCGCCGGTGGCGTGCTGTCCACGCTGAAAGTCTCCAGCGTCGTGTTGCGCAAGGTGCAGGGGAAATTCGCCGCGAAGGCCGGCGCATAGAACGGGAAATTCGTTGACGCGCCGCGCAGCGGCCACTGCGTGCTCACCAGGAAATAGTTCTGGAAGACGTTCGAGGCGCCGAAGTACTTGGTGATCGCGCTGATGTACTCGCCGGTGCAATCCGTCGGCAGGATGGTCGACGTCGAAGGGTTGCGGTCGCGCGTCACCTGATTGGGTGCGATGTCCGCCGGGTTGGGCGGCAGGGTCGAGCTGCTGCCGTAGAGCGCGAGATTCGGGCAGCACTGGAAGTCCGCGGGTGAATCTTTGGTGCGGTCGTACGTGGCGCACTCCTGCTCCGTTTTGACCGGTGTGCAGTTCGGATTGTAGAGCGAGAACTGCGTCGCGCCGTCGTTGACCCCCGCCGTCGGCACGTTCAGCTTGTGCTCGAAAGTCGCCCAGATCCACTCGGGGTTGCCGAAGAGCGCCGGCATGTATTCGATGTGCATGCCGATCAGGCCCATGGAACGCGGCGTGCACTGCTGGTCGGCCGGCGCGCTCGCATCGTACAGGGTGAAGGTGCGCGTGTAGTAGGTTCCCGAGGCCACCTCGTCGGGCGTCAACTGTTTCCACGCCGCTTTCACCTCCATGGCGCCGATGTCACCGGGAATACTGTTGTCCGTGACGATCGCGGCCGGAAATCCGCCCGGCGTTTGACCGGGAGGGTCGTTGTAATTGCGCGTGAGGCTTTGCTGCAGCGCGGCCAGGCTGCTGCCGGTCATCCAGTAATCGTTCTGGTTGACGATGAACTCCCACATGGTGCGGTTTTCGCGGATCTCTTCGTACACGACATGATGGTTCTGGTCGACGAGAACGCCGCCACCCGCCTCGAGGCTGCCCCCGAGGGGCCCGAGCGCGCCCAGCGGCGGCTGCTTGCTGAGAAAGGCGTCGGACAGCTTGGAGGTCATCGAGAGCGCGGAGGTTCCACACGGCGACGGAACGGCAAAGAGGTCTTCCGGTGAGGGATAGTCGAGCCACACCGCCTTGGCGTGGCCGCTGCCCGCGGGATCCGCATCGCCGAGCTTCTTGGAGACGTCCGGATAGCCCGGCTGGTTTGCATCGGCCGGCCAATTGAGCGCGATGAACAGCTGCCACGCCAGATTGTCGAGGCTTGCCTGTCCCGGCGCCCAGGCGTTGTTCTGCATGGTGGGATTGCACACGTCCGCCGGGAGGCAATAGCTCGGCTGCTCATCTCCGATCGCGTCGGTGCAGGAATCCATGCCGCCGGTCATGGCGGAGCTGGCCATCGTCGGATTCGTCTGCGGCGTATCCGGCGTCTGTGCGTTGACGAAGGCGCAGTCATAGAACTGCAGGCGCGCGATGCACAGGGGGTCTGTCTGGTAGAGCGTTTTGCCGATGTGTTTGCCGCTGTTGTCGTATTGCGAGTAGAGCGGGTAGCCCCAATTGAACTGCGGCTTCGTCTCGCCAGGCACGCCCACGGTCGGCAGCCCTGTCGGCGCCGGGGTCGGCGGTGCGACGGCCACCGTGGTGGTTTTTTCTCCGCACGCCGACACCAGTAGGGCCAGGGCTAAACAACAAGGGAGCACACTCCTCATCATGGTTCGCATCACCCCTCTCCTCTTCTCGAAAACACACCGTCCAGACTGCGCGTTTTCCCAAAATGCCTTCTTGAACAAAAACTGCAACGACTTTCTTTCTCTTGTGCAGACGCCAGCCAAGCCAAGACGCGAGGCGGCGAGGCGGGGCTTTTCCTTGACAGCGAGAACGTATATCGATGCGGGATGGAGGTTCATGCGATGCGAACAACGCCGATGGCGATTTTCGCTGCGGTCTCGTTGTGGCTCGTTCTTGCGCCTGCCGCGACCGCACAGCAGCTTGCCGATCTCAAGAAGACGACGCCCGAAGAGCGCGCCGCCGTGCTCACCGAGATGATGAAGGCGAAGCTGAGCCTGTCGGACAGCCAGCTGAGTCAGGTGCGCGACATCAACCTGAAGTATGCGAAAAAGATGCAGCCCATCCTGGAAGGATCGGAACGTCCCCTGCGAGAGATGTGGGAGATGAAGGAGGTCAACCAGGACAAGGAGGCCGAGCTCAAGAAGGTGCTGACGCCCGAGCAGTTCCAGCACTACCTCGCCTCCAAGGCCGAGATGCGCGAGCAGTTCGAAACGCGCATGATGAAGAAGCGGGAAGCGAAGCAAGCAGGAGGCGAGTAATCGCGGCCGGCCATGAAGAGCGCCGCGCGCTGGCTCCCCGCCCTCCTCTGGTTGGCATTCCTGTCGGCGTGCAGCGAAGGCACTTCGGTCTCCACGAACAACACCCCCGTACCACCGCAGGGGCTGCCGGCGGATCCCCAACAGTGGGTGTGCCCGGACTCGCTCGCCGGGGCGACGCCCGCTGCAGTTGCCGAGTGGTGCATCACGCACCCGAACCGCGGCAAGCCGCTGCCCGACGCCTTGCGCAATCCACCGCCCATGACCCAATTGGCGGACAAGAACCGCTACGAGATC
>CAZTDK010000054.1:0-16060 GCA_964611965.1 uncultured Binatia bacterium (SeqCode)
GCCGATGTTGGAATCCTTGTAAACGAACTTCGCGAATTCTTGATCTTCGCGAACGATTTGCCCATCGCGTTCGACCGGACCGTAACGTCGACCAGGGTCGGCCTGGCGGTTGACTGAGGCAAGGCTCATTCCAAACCACGCAGTCCAAATTTCCTCAGGCGGCCCTGGCGGCTGACACACCACGAAATGTCTCCGTTGTGCTTCAAACACGTCAGCATCGGAGGGCAGCTGTCTCGGCTGATCGCCTTTCCCCACAGGGGTTAGGGTCAGCGAGATGTTTTCGGGATATTTGCCCGGCAACGTCCCGCAGATTGCATCAAGTAACAACCCGAGGGGAAATGGAACACAGTCGAAAAATCTAAGGAGACGAAAATCATTCTCCCGCTGAACTACTACGCAGGCAGGGTGATAACCGTCCTTCGACGCTCTGACCACCGCACCCCGCCTTTTCCTCGGCACAGTGAGGTCTACTGGCGAGGAATCAAACTGAACTTCCCCGACTGCCCCTTTTGCTCCGGGTGGATCAGTTCTAATATGAACAGTTTGAGTCGTGCCCTGGAATACGAGGCCACAACCGCTCAGGATCAGCACTGCCAGCACGAATAGACACAGCTTGAGCTTGTCTTGTGCATTCTTTGCCGCACCCATCACTACTCCCTTCACGCGAAGAATCAAAGGACCGGGGCCGCGCCTCACGGGAGCAATACGGGCGGCTGCCCGCTCAGGTGCCCCGCAAGCGCCAGGCCCAGCGCCAGCACCGAGTAACCGCGCTCGTCCCGCGTCCGGTTTGTGCCTCTGGCGTCTCAGTTACCCTTCGCTGCGTGCTGTTTGGTGGATTGTTCAAGTCTCGAGCGCGTGCAGCCTTCCGATCAGTGCGCGCCCGTCACATCAGCTACCACCGACGAGCGACACCATGATGGCGCCGTCGCTTCCCTCGACTGGCTGATGCTCTGCTCCGTCAGCATCAAAGACGATGATGTTGCCGTTGAACAGCGCGTACGTACCTGGAAGGGTACTCGGTTTGATGCTGAACGTGCACGTGTAGAGCAGACCGTCAGGAATTGGGGTGGTGCTCTGGAGCGACTGGACGAAGACTCGAATCGTTGTGAGCGAAGATCCTTCTTGAGGCGGCAAGACGCTAACAACCAGGGTCTTTCCGATGGCAGGATTGATGGTGCAATTGCTCACGTCCAGGTCGAACACGTTCGGATAGGTGAGCTCGTTTGCCGTCGCCACACTGCCGAAGCGGGAGGAATGAAGCGCCACGGCAACCTTTGCCGTCTGACCCGGCGCTCCGGTGCCTGCCCCGACGTCGAGGTGGACCAGTTGCGGGGTTGGCGTAATCGTATTCGTCGGTGCCGGTGTGAACGTCAGCGACGGCGTACGTGTCGGAGTCTTGGTCGGAGTGGCGGTTCTCGTGCGGGTAAGCGTTGGTCTAGCGGTTGGTGGAACGACACCGCAGCCATAGAGTAGGTTGTTCACGGCAGCCAGCAACTCGTCGACTGTGATTTCGTTGTCACGGTTTGCATCTCCCGCCGAGCACACGGAGACCGGAGCGGTGCCGAGCGCAATGTTCACCATGACGAGCAACTGGTTCACGGTGACGTCGGCACTCCCGCCGCAGGTTCCAACGCAAGGGGTGGGTGTTCTCGTTGCTGTCGAGGTGCCCGTTGGCGTGAAGGTCGGCGTAACGGTGGGTGTCGGTGTGACACTTGGCGTTGGGGTGAATGTCGCGGTGGGCGTGTTGGTCGGGGTCGCCGTTTGTGTGAACGTTGGCGATTGGGTTGGTGTCACCGTGTAAGTCGGCGTCGCCGTTTTCGTCCGAGTAGGCGTGTTCGTCGGTGTCCGGGTTGGCGTTGGGGTGCGTGTTGGCGTGGCTGTCGGAGGCGGGCAGCCGTCCGGAACAACAGCGATCGCGATTCCGAGCGGATCAAGTCCAACTGGAATGGTTGATATTACCGTTCTGCTTGCAACGTTGATGACCGATACGCTGCCGGAGGTGGTGCACGTCGGGTCTACCGGGCCTGCACACCTATTGGTCACCAATGCAAGCGTTCCGTCCGGCGTAAACGCGATGTCACTCGGCAGGACGCCCACCGTGATTGTATCCACGACACGGTTTGCCAAGGCGTCGATCACAGAGATAGGCGCTGGACCGCATTTCGCCTGCTCTCCCATCACGCTGCACGACTCCCCGACAACGTAGATGAACTGACCGTCGGGGGTACTCGCAACTCCAGAACCTTCGGTAGTGGTCGATGCTGCGATGGTGCCGGTCACCATCCGCGTGGCTGTATCAAACACCGAAACGACGTTGTCGCCGCCGAGGCTCGATCCCTGAGACACGTAAGCGCGACTGCCATCCGGGGTTACCGCAATTCCTGTTGGTTCGGGGGACACGGGTACCGCTGTAACTGAGCCGTCGGAAACGCGAATGAATGAGATGCTGGAGCCGGTCGCCACGTACGCGAACTCGCCATTGGGAGCGAAGGACACGTCTTCTGCGCGACCGTCCACAGGAATGGTATTGAGGAGCGAACTTGTCTCCAGATCAAGAACCGAGACTATCGCGCCGTCTGGACTGATGTACGCATGCGTCACAAATGCGCTGGTTCGATCCGGTGTGATTGCGATCTCAAAAGGTGTAGGTCCAACGTGGATCGCATCTCTTACAGTGTTTCCGGGTAAGTCGATGACGAAGACGTCGCTCATACCGCTGGAGAAATCTGTGACCGCGGTAGCGTACATGCGCATACGCTCGGGGACCACCGCGATGTGTATAGGGGCTCTAGGAAGCTGGACGGAGGCGACAACCGTCAGCATGGCCGTGTTGATGATGGAGATGGTCTTTTCACCTGTATTGGCAACGTAGGCACAAACCTGTGCTGAGCTCGGCGCCGCCAGGACTAGCAAGGCACTGGAGGCTAGCTGCAACGGAAACGACCGCCGCCATTTGAAGGATACTGCAAGGCGCATTGGTGGAGAGGACATACTTCAGGGGTGTCTAGCTGCGCAAGCGCGTTGACGTTCGCACGCTGACGTTCGCGCGCCCTTGATTGCACGTCCATTGGGGCCTTAGGATCACTGCGCTGGCGGCTAGGCTGATCACCGAACGCCCGGAATCCACGGTCGGGCTGCCGCCGGCGTTCCCCTTCCCGTGGGCACTACGTGGAGGTGCGAACATGTCGGTCGCGCGTCGGCCCCCAACAACGCAAGCCTCAAGCTTCTCTCTGGGGCAATTGGCGAAGCGGTGGAAGTGTACCGTTGAAGAGGTTGGAGATTACATCAAATTTGGCCAACTGACATGCTGCCTGATTCTCACGGACACGGATGCGTTGATTCCAGAAGCACAGCACACGCGCAAGGTCACACTGAACGGCCACCACAGGCTACCGCAGAAAGATGCAGTCCAAGCTTTCACGGGTGAACGCGAGCGCGACCTCGCTGAAAGGAGAGCGCGATGGCCCCGCAGCTTGGCTGGCCATATGGCAGCCAAGGGTGTGCCTGTTCTCGAAGCCCCGCCGACAAGTGAGGTTGTCGTAACTGAACCTAACATATTTGGGACGGTCAGCTTCTGGCCTTCGCGCGGAGATCTGTGTGTCTTGCGAACGGAAGTCGAGCGCTTCGAGACAGAATGCGTCGGCGTCGAAGATGACAGACCGCTGAGGAAAAACCAGCGACACAAGGAACGCTGCCGCGCGATTGCGGCAACGATCTGGGAGCGCGAGCCGACGCTGACGATCGAAGACATGATTGACCGGGCCGAAATCACACGCATCGGGCAAGAGAACACAACCTACGGTCGGGAGACGATACGCAGTTGGATCAAGGACCTTTGCCCAAACCGGGAGCCGGGACGCCGGCCGAAAAACCCCCGCGCACAGCAGAAATAGGGTTTTCCGCACCAGCACGCGAATTTTCTTTGCGCTGCACGGCGTTAGGCTGTGCAGCGTGATGACTGACAGACTGATTTCTGAGACCGAGGCCGCCCGCACGCTCGGGCTTGCGGTGGCGACGCTCCGGCGCTGGCGCCAGCTAGGGCGCGGGCCGGCATGGCATAAGATCGGCCCGGCTGCGGTCCGTTACGACGTGGCTGAGTTGCGCGCGTATGTCGCGCGCAGCACGCGACGCAGCACCCGCGACGGGACGGCACGATGAGCGCCCGCAATGACGTAAGCCGCGAGATCCGTCGCGCGGTGGCGTTGATCACGCAACCCGGTGACGTCGTGGAGTTGCGAGCGCCGAATGCCCCGCACGCGGGCACGATCAGCGGCTATTACGACGACATCGAGGCGCTGGTGCGTGACGCGGTGCGCCTCGACGCGCGGCGCGACATAGGGGGCATCTACATCACGATGAACCCCGTTAACCCGGCGCTACTGTCGCGCGCAGTCAACCGTGTTGTCGAGCGCACGAAGCACACAACCTCCGACGCCGACATCATCGTCAGGCGCTATCTTTTGTTTGACTTCGATCCAGTCCGCCCGGCGGGAATCTCGTCGACCGACCCGGAGCACGACGCTGCGCTGGCGATGGCGCGCGCGGTGCGAGACTGGCTTATTGAGCTAGGTGTACCGCCAGATGCGATCATCCTCGGCGACTCCGGCAACGGTGCGCATCTGCTCATCCGCATCGACCTACCGAATGATCCGGGCGCAGGCGACCTGTGCAAGGGTATTCTCGCCGCGCTCGACCTGCGATTCTCCAACGAGACGGTGCACATCGATACGACCACTTTCAACCCGTCCCGCATAACCAAGTGCTACGGCACCGTCGCGCGCAAGGGTGACTTGACACCAGACCGCCCGCACCGGCGCTCACGGCTACTCGACCTGCCTGAGCAACTTGAGGTGGCACCACGCGAGGCGCTAGAGCGGCTTGCGGCGCTGGCACCGACTGAGCCCGAGCGTGCAGCGTCTGGCAACGGTGGGTGCGCGCTCGATGCCGGAGCGTGGCTCGCAAATCACAACATCCCGGTTGCGCGTACGCGCCCGTGGCAAAACGGCACGCTGTATGAGTTGGCCGCGTGTCCGTTCGCGGCCAGCGATCACGGCACAGACCGCGCGGCATATGTGATCCAGTTCGCCAGCGGCGCAATCGCCGCGCGCTGTCATCATGCGCGCTGCACATGGGGCTGGCACGAGCTGCGCCAGAAGTACGAGCGTGGCGCGGCCCGTAAGCGGGCGAGTGCCGACGCAAGCAGGCTGGGAGTCGATCCTGTCAGCGACAAGGGTCGATCCGCGGTGGTCCTTCGACGGCCATCAGAATTGGTTGCCCGCCCGATTCACTGGTTGGTCGACATGCTCTTGCCGCTCGCCATGTTCGCTGTTCTCCACGGCAAGGACAAGCTCGGCAAGACGCTGATCGCCTGGGAGATCGCTCGTGCCATGCTGTTTCGCGAGCGTCTGTTTGGGCAGTTCGAGACGGCACCCGGGCGTGTGGTGCTTGCGCTACTCGACGACCCGCACGACCTGACCGTTCAGCGCCGCGACGCGCTCGGACTCAGAGACTGTGAAGACCTCCGCATCGTGACCCCGCTCGATGCCGACCTGAGCAACCCCGATCAGTTTCTGGCCGACTTCGCGGCACGGTGTGCGGAGTTCAAGCCGTCGATGGTCTTCCTCGACGCTTTGTATCAGTTTGCGCCTCCTGGCCGCGATTCGATGAACGACGCAAGTCGAATGGGTCGCGTGATGCGCATGTTTGATCGACTTGCCGAAGACCTGCGCGCCACGGTTTTGCTTGCGGCTCACGACCGCAAGGACGGCGTGGATGTCGCGGGCTCGCATGTGATCCGCGCCACCGCGAAGGCACTGCTACACCTCGAACGGCCACGGTGGAGTCAAGACACGGATGAAGAGGACGACGGACGGCGTACCCTCACCGTTGCTTCCAAGTTATCCGGTGAATCGAAGCACTTGCTACGCAACCAGGGTGCTGCCGCGTGGACGTACATCGGGCGCGGTGACTCTTCCCGTGAGGCGAGGGGCGCGTGGGCTCGTGATCGCGTGCGTTTCCACCTGGAAGCCGGCGGGGCCGGTACGGTTGAGGAAATCGTCCGCGAGCTTCATATGCGTAGGGCGGATGCGCTGGCCAGTCTTACCGAATTGGAAGAGGTAGGCGAAGTTACCAGTGAGCTACAACCCCGAGCCGACGGCAAGAAGGGTAAGGGGCGACGAGTCTACGCCAAAGCGGCAACGTTTGCCCCAAGAGACAATTGCGGGAACGATAGCCCAAACGTCGGGAAACCCGCTCCAGACAAGGCTTCGCACGCCGGACCTATCGTTCCGGCGAGTAAAATCAATGTTGGAACGGATGATCTGTTTGGGAAACCTCCTCCAGACAAGGAAAATCCGAGCAAATCCGAACCAGCAGAACCTATCGTTCCCGAGCACCTCTCTCTAGAGCCAGCCGGAGAAGACGAGGGCGATGATGCCAATCCCGATCACTGTCCCATGTGTGGCGGTGATGATTGGCTGTGGCCCCTGGGGCTGTCCGGCAAGGTCGTCTGCGGCATTTGCCATCCATCCGCTCGCTCGGGGCTGGGGAGCCCGCAATGAACGCCAGGCGCAAGGGAACCCCCAACGAACACCGAAGCCGGCGACTCCTGGAAATCCTGGAAACGGCTGGCTACGCGCTCACCCGTGCGGCGCGGCGCAAGCTCACGCCGGAGGCAGCGGTCTGAGGAAGCAGCCATGCGGTTGCCGGCAACGCTTCCCGAACGGGTCATCCTCACCGTACCGCTCGACCCGTACCTGCCGTTGACGGCGCTCGCCGGCTACGCCGGGCTCAGTGTCCGCAAGCTGCGTGATTTTCTCGTCGACCCGCTGCGCCCGCTGCCCTGCTATCGCGTCGGCGGCAAGCTGCTGGTCCGGCGCTCGGAATTCGACACCTGGATTGCCGCCTACCGACAGCGCGGCCGTGAAGACTTGGACCGAGTCGTGACGGAGATGCTCCGCGACCTGTCGTAGGCGAGGCACTTCACTTGTTCTCAATTTCCAACACCTCAAGCCCCCGCATCATCGCCAGCTTGAGCACCGTGCTCCGGGTCACCTTGCCCAGTGCCGAGACGGTCCTGTCGCGGGCGATCTTCGACCGCAACGCTTCCGCTCGCCGCAAGGCGTCTGGCGGAACCCGAATCGAGATTTGCGTTCCCGCTTCACCAGTATCTGCACGCGCCACGTCCGCACCTCCAAACGAGTGCGATTGTATCACGATGGTGATTGACTCGCCACGCTCGTTAGGTGTATCACAAGTGAATCACGGTGGGAGGCCGGCATCATGTCAGTCAAAATCAGGCAGCGAAAAGGCAAGTGGTGGGTGTTCATCGACCACAACGGCAAGCGCAAGGCGAAGTGTGTTGGGGAGAAGAAGGCCGCACAGCACGTTGCCGACACTATCGCCGCGAAGCTCAAGCTCGGGGAGCTGCACCTTGCGGACCCGGCCGACGAGGAACCCCGCCGGCCCTTCGACGGGTACTTCCAGAACTGGCTGGACACGTACGTCAAGACGCACTGCAAGCCCGCGACGTACGACAACTACGAGACCGCTTTTCGCGTGCACCTCATGCCGCGGTTCGGTACCAAGGAACTCGCCGAAATCACCCGCGACGACGTGAAGCAGCTGGCGTATGAGCTACTCGACCAACGCAGCAAGAAGGGCAAGCAGAAGAGCCGGAGCACGGTCCGGGCAACGCTTGCACCGCTAAAGGCGATGTTCAACCACGCAATCGAAGACGGGCACTTCACCAGGGTGAACCCGGCGCTTCGGATTCTGAAGAAAAGCCGCACCGACTTAGGCCAGCAACGGGAGAAGGTCAGTTTCCTGACGCGGGAAGAAGCGGCGCACCTACTGGCAACATGCGAGGAGCACTTCAAGACGTACTACGCGGTGTTGCTGTTGCTCCTACGGACGGGGCTGCGCATTGGTGAAGCTATCGGGCTGCAGTGGGGCGACGTCGACCTTGCCGGCCGGTTTGCCGAAGTGCAACGCACCATGAGTGATGGAATACTCACAACACCCAAGAGCGGGAAGGCGCGCCGCGTTGACCTATCGGCACAGCTGACGGAGACCCTCAAGGCGTTACTCGTCGAGCGCAAAAAGGAAACGCTGCGCCGTGGCTGGGGTGAGCTGCCGCCGTGGGTCTTTACCAACGCTGAAGGGAACGCGGTTGACCCTGAGAACTTCCGTAACCGGGTCTGGCCGAAGATCCTGGAGAAGGCCAAGATGCGGAAGATCCGTATTCACGACTTGCGGCACACCTACGCGTCACTGCTGATTCAGCAGGCTGAGAGTCTCGCCTACGTGAAAGAGCAGATGGGGCACCACAGTATTCAGGTGACCGTCGACATCTACGGGCACTTGGTACCCGGTGGCAACAAGGCGGCGGTTGACCGTCTCGACGAACCCGCCAACGCAACCGGACGCAACCCAGCCGCAACCTCGAACGGTACCGCGACGGGTGGGCGAAGCTAAGTAGCTGAAAAGAAAGCGCGCCCTGGGTGATTCGAACACCCGACCTCTTGATTCGTAGTCAAGCGCTCTATCCAACTGAGCTAAGGGCGCGTGCGCGACTGCGGCGGGACGGCATCAAGTACCATGCGCCATCGAGCGGCGCAAGGATTGGACGACAGGATTGGACGACAGGATCAGACACCTGACGAGAAAATCGACCGGCAGGCGGCGGGCAACCAAACTTACGCCTTGCTGGTCGCCGCCTGCCCGCGGACCAACTGGCGGATCACCTTGACGTGATAGTCGATTCCAGACCACAGACTCAGTACCAACGCGATCCATAGGAAGTACAAACCACCAGCGTACCAGTCGACACCAAGAAACGGGTAGTGCAACAGCAGCCCATGGATGGCGAACATCTGAAAGATCATCTTGTACTTGCCCAGCTCTTCCGCGGGAACGATGACGCCTTGGCCCAGCGCAACGGCGCGTAACCCGGTGACCGCCAACTCGCGCCCGATGATGACCGCCGCCATCCATGCCGGGACCTCCGGGGTGCGGGTCATCCCCGCCAGCATGATGAGCGCCGCCGCAACGATGAGCTTGTCAGCCAATGGATCGAGGAGCTGACCGAGCGCGGTGCTGATACCCCAGCGACGCGCGAGATAGCCATCGAAAAAATCCGAGAGTGACGCCACGAAGAAGGTCAACGCCGCCAAGACGCTTGCCAGCGGCCGCGGATCCATCAGCAGTATGACCAGGAGGGGAATCAGGACGATGCGGAACACCGTCAGTATGTTCGGCAGGTTGGCCATGCGCGGAGACTAGGACAGCCGACGCAGTGGAGTCGAGAGCCGGGAGCGGATGACGCGGAGAAGGGAAAGCCGGCGTGAGGGCACGCCGGATCCAAACAATTTTAGCCGCGTGTTGACAGCCCGCAGCGACCCAACGGGGAGCGGCCCAGAGAAAGGACGCCGGCCGCAGGCCCTACTGCTCGCTGAGGTAGGAATCGCGGAAGCGCAAGACGCGGGTCAGGTATTCCCAGGTCTCGGGATAGGGCGGCACGCCACCGTGTGAATCCACGGCTTTCTCGCCAGCATTGTAGGCGGCCAAGGCCAGTCGCAGATTGCCGTTGTAGCGATCGAGGAGATAGCGCAAGTGGGTTACGCCGCCCTCGATGTTTTCACGCGGTTCGAAGGCGCGCCATACGCCGCGCATGCGCGCTGTCGCCGGCATGAGCTGCATCAGTCCCAGGGCTCCCTTGGGCGACACCGCCTCCGGGACAAAATCGGACTCGGCGCGGATGACTGCCTTGACGAGCGCCGTATCGACGTGGTGCCGGCCCGCCACCTCGTTGATCATCTTGTCGTACGCCTTGCGCCGCGCCCCGTCGATGCGGCCGACGCGACCGAGGTGGCCGACCTTCCAGTTGCGCAGGTCCGGCATGTAGTATTGGTACTGCGGCTCGGTCGGCGCGTTGGAGAAGTGCAAGCCCCCACGCGTGTCGCGATACATGTAGATGTCGGCCTGCGCCTGGACAGCCCACAGGCTGCCCACCAGGAAAGCGCCGATCACCCAGCTGATGTCTTGACCTCGCATCGTCCGGGCGAGGGTACGCAGGTTAAACCTCTTTTTCAACCGGTATTTTCAGGCGGCGCGCATTTCAGTCGCGACATCTCACGGCGAAGAGCAGGGCGTGGATTCCCGCCTGAGATTGCAGGAATGACGAGACACGCGTCGCGTTGAGTTTCCCACGCTGGTATTTCCCCACACGGCGCATGTGCTAAGCCTGCTGGGTGATGCAGAGCGACTTCCTGGTCATTGGCAGCGGCCTTGCCGGGCTGACCTTCGCGCTCAAGGCGGCACAACGCGGCTCGGTGGTCGTCCTCACAAAGGACCGTTTACCGGAAAGCGCGACGGCGTATGCCCAAGGCGGCATCGCGTCGGTGTGGAGTGCCGACGATTCGTTTGAAGAGCACAGTCAGGACACGATGACCGCCGGCGCCAACCTCTGTCACCAGGACATCGTCGATCTAGTCGTGCGCGAAGGTCCGGAGTGCGTGCGCGAGCTGATCGCCTTGGGCACCAATTTCTCCACACGTCCAGGCAAAGACGGCGAATATGATCTCGGCCAGGAAGGTGGGCACAGCCATCGCCGCATCCTGCACGCCTCGGACGCGACCGGCAGTGAGATCATGCGCGCCCTGGTGGAAGCGGTGCGCCGGGAGCCCAACATCCAGGTGCTCGAGCGTCACCTCGGGGTCGATCTGCTCGTCGATGCGCGCTTCGATGCGTCGATCACCGCGCCGTCATGCTGGGGCGCCTACGCGTTCGACTTCGCGACGGGCACCATCAAGCGCTTCCAGGCCGGCGCCACTTTGCTGGCCACTGGTGGGGCAGGGAAGGTGTACCTCTATACCAGCAATCCGGACATCGCCAGCGGGGACGGCGTGGCCATGGCCTATCGCGCCGGGGTGCCGATCGGCAACATGGAGTTCTTCCAATTTCATCCGACCTGTCTCTACCACCCGCAAGCGAAGTCGTTTCTGATCACCGAGGCGCTGCGCGGCGAGGGCGCGATCCTGCGCCGCCCGGACGGCGTTGCCTTCATGAAGCCGTACCACCCCAACGCCGAGCTGGCGCCACGCGACATCGTGGCGCGTGCTATCGACCACGAGATGAAGGTGCACGGCTACGAACACGTGTTCCTCGACATCACCCATCGGGGTTCCGACTTCGTGCGCCAGCGGTTCCCGCATATCTATGAGCACTGCCTGCTGTACGGAATCGACATTACCAAGCAACCAATCCCCGTGGTGCCGGCGGCGCACTACTGCTGCGGCGGCGCGGTGACCGATGCCGACGGGGCCACAAACATTCGCCGGCTCTATGCGGCCGGCGAAGTGGCGATGACCGGACTACACGGCGCCAACCGTCTCGCATCGAACTCCCTGCTCGAGGCGCTGGTGTTTGGCCGGCGCGCCTCGGTCGCGGCCTGCGCTCTGGTCCAGGCCGACCGCGCTCGCATCCCCGAGTTGCCAGACTGGAATCCGGGGCAAGCAGTCGACAGCGATGAGTCGGTGGTGGTGACGCAGAACTGGGACGAGGTCCGGCGCACGCTGTGGAATTACGTCGGCATCGTGCGCTCCAATCGCCGTCTGGCACGGGCCTTCAACCGCATTCGGATGCTGCAGGAGGAGATCCGCGACTACTACTGGGACTTCATCGTCACCGGCGATTTGATCGAATTGCGCAACATCGCCCTGGTGGCCGAGCTGATCATCAAGTCGGCCATCCGCCGCAAGGAAAGCCGCGGCCTGCACTACAACATCGATTACCCGGACCGCGACGACGCTCACTGGCTGCACGATACGGTGATCGAGCAAGAGCAAGGAGTAAGGAGTGAAGAGTAAGGAGTAAGGAGTGAGGAGTGAGAGGTAACGGGTTGCAACCCCTCACTCCTTACTCTTCACTGCTTACCCGTCAGTCTAAAAGCTATCCAAACAGCGGAAATTTCCGGCACAGCGACATGACGTCATCAGCGACTGAGGCCAGCCCGCCGTCGTTCCCCACTGCTTGTAAGGCACGCGCGATCAACCCGGCGATCACGTCCATTTCGGCTTCCTTCATGCCACGAGTGGTCACCGCCGGCGTGCCGATGCGGACGCCGCTGGTGACGAAAGGCGAGCGTGTTTCGAAGGGCACGGTGTTCTTGTTTACAGTGATATGCGCTTGGTCCAGGGTCTCCTGCGCCAGCTTGCCGGTCAGCTCGGTATTGCGCAGGTCGAGCAGCATGAGGTGATTGTCGGTCCCACCGGAGACGAGGCGGAACCCGTGCTTCTCCAAGCTCGCGGCCAACGCCTTGGCGTTGCGCACGATCTGCTGCTGGTAGGTTTTGAACTCGGGTGTCAGGGCTTCCTTGAACGCCACCGCCTTAGCGGCAATGACGTGCATCAGTGGTCCGCCTTGATTGCCCGGAAACACGGAGGAACCGATGCTCTTGGCGTAGGCGGTGCGGCACATGATCATACCGCCGCGCGGGCCGCGCAGGGTCTTGTGGGTCGTCGTGGTTACGAACTCGGCGTGCGGCACCGGGGAGGGGTGAATCCCGGCGGCCACCAAGCCCGCGAAGTGGGCGATGTCGACCATGATCACGGCGCCGACTTCGTCGGCGACGCGGCGGAACGGAACGAAGTCGATTTCCCGCGGATAGGCGCTGTACCCGACCACGATCATCTTGGGGCGATGCGTGCGCGCCAGCTCCGCCATGGCGTCGTAGTCGATGCGCTCGTCCGCCTGGCGCACGCCGTACGGCACTACTTTGAAGAACTTTCCGGAGAAATTCACCGGGCTGCCGTGCGTCAGGTGCCCGCCGTGGGTGAGATCCATGCTGAGGATGGTGTCGCCCGGCGACAGCTGGGAGAAGTAGACCGCCATGTTCGCTTGCGACCCGGAATGCGGCTGCACGTTCACATGGTCGGCACCAAAAAGCGCCGTGGCGCGATCGATCGCCAGTTGCTCGGCGACATCGACGAACTCGCACCCCCCATAGTAGCGCTTGCCCGGATAACCTTCGGCATACTTGTTCGTGAGGATCGAGCCCTGCGCTTCGAGGACGGCCCGACTGACCACGTTTTCGGACGCGATCAGCTCGAGATTATGCTCCTGCCGCTCCGCCTCCTGCTGCAGGACGCGGTAGATCTCCGGGTCAACGCGCTCCAACTCGTTCATTGGCAATGCCCCGCGCCCCACGCCATTTTTCCGTTCCGCTCCGGTCGCCCACTGCTGCATGCCACGTCTGACGCGCGGCTAGGCTTGTTTGTGGCTCTCGATGTAGTTGACGACATCTTGGACGGTGCGGATCTTCTCCGCTTCCTCATCGGTGATTTCCATATCGTACTCTTCCTCGAGCGCCATCACCAGCTCGACGATGTCGAGTGAGTCGGCGCCGAGGTCCTCGATGAACGACGCGTCCGGGGTGACCTCGTCCTGCCCCACCCCAAGCTGCTCACAGATGATTTCCTTCACTTTGGTTTCGACAGCTGAAGCCATCGCTCTTCCCTCCCTCTTCCTTACGTGTAAAGCCCACCGTTCACGTTGAGCACGTGGCCGGTGATATACCCGGATTCCGGGCGCACGAGAAACCCGACTGCGTCCGCGACTTCTTCAGCCGTACCCAATCGGCCGACTGGCACCAGCATCAGATATCCCGAGCGGGTCGTGTCAGGCAAGCCCGCCACCATTTCCGTGGCAATAAAGCCGGGCGCCACGGCGTTGACGGTAATGTTCCGGCTGGCGAGCTCGCGAGCCGTCGCCTTCGTAAACCCGATGATGCCGGCCTTCGATGCCGCGTACGCGGATTGCCCAGAGTTGCCCATTTCACCGATCACCGATGTCATGTTGACGATGCGTCCGTAGCGCGCCCGCATCATGGCGCGCGCTACCACCTTGGTGCAGTTGAACGTCCCCCGCAGGTTGACCGCCATCACCCGTTCCCAGTCGGCCTCTTTCAGTCTGAGCAGGAGCGTATCGACCGTGATGCCGGCGTTATTGACGAGGATGTCACAGCGCCCGAGTCGATCTAGCAGGGCGGAGATGCTCGTCGCAACTGCGTCGCTGTCGGCGACGTCAAACTGCGCGCTCTCGGCGCCGCCGCCGTTGGCGCGCACGCTCTGCACGGTTTCCTCGGCCGCGGCACTGTCGCGCAGGTAGTTGACGATGACATGGGCTCCAGCCCGCGCCAGCGCGCAGGCCACGGCGCGACCGATACCGCGCGACGCGCCGGTGACCAGGGCGACCTGCTGCTGCAGCGGTGCGCTCATGCGGCCTGCACCAGGGCGCGCGCCGCGTCGAGGTCACTCCCAGCCACGCAACGAATCGTTGGCGCAATACGTTTGACGAGCGCGCTCAAGACCTTGCCGGGGCCGACTTCGACGGCTGCAGTACAGCCGAGCCGCCGCAGCTCCTGCACGCAGTCCTCCCAACGGACCGGACGGACGACCTGGCGGATGAGGAGGTCCTTGACCGCCGCGGCGCCGGGATACGCCCGCGCCTCGACATTGCTGATCACCGGCAGCCGCAGGCTGGAGACCGGGACAGGTTCGAGGACCTGCTGCAAGCGTTCGGCCGCCGGTGCCATCAAAGCGCAGTGGAAGGGTGCACTGACGCTCAACGGCAAGACGCGCTTGGCGCCGCGCTGCTTGGCGAGCACGCCGGCGCGTTCGACCGCCTCGCGATGTCCGGCGATCACCACCTGGTTGTCGCCGTTGAGATTCGCGGGACTGACGACTTGAGACTCCGCCGCCGCCGTGCAGATCGCTTCGACCGCATCCACAGGCAGGCCGAGGATAGCCGCCATGCTCCCCACCCCCGGCGGAACGGCCTCCTGCATGGCGCGGCCGCGTTCACGCACGACGCGCAGCGCGTCCGCGAAAGGGAGCGCGCCGGCCGTCACCAGCGCACTGAACTCGCCCAGACTATGCCCGGCAGCCCAGGATGGTTCGAGGCCGATGCTCTCGCGCAAGACGCGGGTCATCGCCCAGCTGACGGTGAGCAGCGCGGGTTGCGTGTTGGCCGTGAGGGTGAGCGCGTCGAGCGGCCCTTCGAAGCACAGGCGCGAGAGCGCGAACCCCAAGGTCTCATCCGCTTCGGCGAAGACCTCGCGAGCAACGGGAAAGTCCGTGGCCAATGCCTGTCCCATGCCCACGGCCTGCGAACCCTGCCCGGGAAACAGGAATGCGAGCGCCTCGCCCATGCTACCGAACCTTGCGGTGACAGAAACGATTCACCACTTCACCACGAAGGCCACGACGGAAGCAGCACGCCTCAACAACGAGTCTTGCTGAGGCATCAGCAGCTCACGGCCCTCCATCGGCTTCGTGCTCTTCGTGGTGACACTTTCGCCGCATCGCGTTCGTACGAGGCGGCGGAGGTGGCTCAATCGGTTTCGACGTTGATGACCTTGCGGCCACGGTACATGCCGCAATGGGGGCAGGCGTGGTGCATCACCGTCGATTCGCCACATTCCGGGCAGCTGATGACGTTCGGCGCGGTGAGCGCGTCGTGCGCCCGGCGCTTGTTTTTCTTGGTGACGGAGGTTCTGCGTTTCGGTACAGCCATGGTGCACTCCTTGTGGCGCGCCGGGGGCGCGCGGTACGTGGGCTAATGCCCGATCTTGATATTTCTGAGAACCGCCAAGCGGGGATCGCCGACGGTGGCGGCGCAGCGACAGGTTTCCATGTTCAGATTCATTCCGCAGGTCGGGCACAGCCCCTTGCAGTCCTCATCGCACAGCGGGCGGGTCGGCAAAGCCAGGATGATTTGCTCGCGCAGCAGTGGCGTCAGGTCGACAATATCCCCCTCGTACACGCTCAAATCGAGCTCATCGCCGGTGAGCTCGGTCTCCGCCGTCAGATCTTCTGTCTTTGGGACCAGGAGCACACTGAAATCGGCGTCGAGGGGAAACCCGTAGTCCTCCAGGCATCGTCCACAGTGACCGATGACGTCGCCGGAGATCTGGCCCTGAAAGAACAGCTCCTGCCCGGCCCGGTAATAGTCCAGGCGCACCGATACCGTGGCCGGGAAGTCGAAGTCGTGCACCTGGCCG
>CAZTDK010000055.1:0-13268 GCA_964611965.1 uncultured Binatia bacterium (SeqCode)
CCGAGGAAATTGCGCAGCTCGGGGAAGGACACGGTGAACACCGTCGGTTTGCGGCGGATGAAGCCCCAGAGGTTGCGTAGGAAATGACGCTGCGCGATCCACACGCCGTGGACGATGGCACGGGCGCCCATGCTCCAGCCGCGTCCGTGGGGGCGCGGGCGTGACACGGTCACGGCACGCGTGGCCATCAGGCGCCCGCTCCTGGCGCGGGCGCGGCGTCGGCGATCATCCAGCCCATTGGTCCGACGCGCGCGAACGTGATGCCGGCATACGCCGGTACCGCCTCGCCGATCTCCTTGAGCACGCCCTCTGGGACAAACGTACTGTGACCTTCACTGAGGTGATTGAGCAGGCGGCTGAAGATCTCACCATCGCTCGGTTGCCCCTCGGGCGGGTTGACGGCTTGATGAACCTGCTGCACGCGTCCGGCGTGGTTGGTGAAGGTTCCCGTTTTCTCCGCAAAGGTCAGCGACGGCAAGACGATGTGCGCGCGCTCGGCCAAGGGCGAGCGGATCGTATCTTGAACGATCAGGCACTCGATCTGCGCCAATGCTCGCTCGAGCAGTTGCGGGTCGACAAGCTTCGCGAGGTCCGCGCCGCACACGTAGAGCACCTGGAGCGTGCCGTTCGCCGCTGCCTCCAACATCGCCGACAGCCCAAGCCCGTCGCCGGCCGGCCGCAGGCCCATATCCCGGGCGCCGCGCGCATTGGCCGCCTTCTCGGCTTTGACGAGCAGGTGGTCGCTCTGGCCGATCACCACGGCGACGTCGACATTGGCGACCCCCAACGTCTGCAGCACCTGCGCGAAGCGGAACTGTTCTTCGTTCGTCAGATGCGGTGATGCGATGGCGCCGACGGTGGTGGCACCGGCGGTGCGGACGGCGTGGTGCAGCCGGTGCGCGGCCTCGGCGACGGCGCTTTCCCAGTCGCAGGCTTCCAGCTGGCCGTTGCGGCGCAGCAACGGCTGGCGCAGCCGGTCGGGGCTATTGACGAACTGGTAGTTGAGGCGCCCGTGATCACACATCCACGTCTCGTTCACCGCGTCATTGCGGCGCGGCATCATGCGCCAGACGCGGTCGCGGTAATGATGCACCGTCACATTGCAGCCGTTTGAGCAACTGGGGCACACGCTGGGCGTCTTCTTCAAAAACCAGACGCGCAGCTTGTGGTGGAAGTCCTTGCTCTCCAGCGCCCCAACCGGGCAGATATCTGCGGTGTTGATGGAGTAGTCGTTAGCCAGTGGCGCGCCGTCCATGACGTCGAGCACCGAGTGGTCGCCCAGGTTGAACACGCCGAGCTCGTTGGTGCCGGTGATTTCGCGGCAGAAGCGCACGCAGCGGCGGCAGAGAATGCAGCGCTCTTGATCGAGCACCATGCGCGGGCCGATGTCCTTGCGCTTTTCCAGCTTGCGCCGCGGCTCCTCCGTGCGGGTGTGGCGGCTGCCGTATGCGTACGAATAGTCCTGCAGCAGGCATTCGCCGGCCTTGTCGCAGATCGGGCAATCGAGCGGGTGGTTGACCAGGAGTAGCTCCATCACGCCCCGCCGGGTGTTTTGCACCGCCGGCGTGTTGGTGCGCACCACCATGCCGTCACGGATCGGCATGTTGCAGGCGATCACCAGCTTGGGACTGCCTTCGACTTCGACCTGGCACATGCGGCAGCTGCCGTCGATCGACAGTTTCGGGTGCCAGCAGTAGTGCGGGATGTGGACGCCGTTTTCCAGCGCGACCGGGAGGAGCATCGCGCCGTTCGGCGCCTCGATCGTCTGGCCGTCGATCGTAATGGTCGGCATCGCTTAAACCAATGGTGAATGGCGAATGATGAATGGTGAATGGTAGAGGCTCGAGGGCAATGGGGAATGGTGAATGGTGGATGGCGAGGAACCCAATGGTGAATGGTGAATGGTGAATGGTGAATCGAAGAGATAACCGGATCGTTTCTTTGCATTCACCATTCAACATTCACCCTTCACAATTTTCTTCCACTGCCGTGCAGCTGCGGCAAGACGTGTCCGCCGCGCTCGTTTTGCACGCGCTCCTGCAGCTTGATCAGCGCGTCGAGCACGGCTTCGGGACGCGGCGGGCAACCGGGGATGTAGGCGTGCACGGGCATGATGGTGTCGATGCCCTGGACGACCGCGTAGTTGTTGTACGGGCCACCGGAAGACGTGCAGGCTCCGAACGACACGACCCACTTCGGTTCGGCCATCTGCGCCCAGACGCGGTGCAGCACCGGTGCCAGGCGATGGGAGATCGTGCCGACCACCATCAGCAGATCCGACTGTCGCGGCGTGAAGCGCGGCAGGGCGGCACCAAAACGGTCGAGATCGAAGCGCGGTCCGGCGGCAGACATGAACTCCATGCCGCAGCAGGCGGTGACGAACGGGTAGGGGAAGAAGGAGTACTTGCGGCCCCACTGGACGGCCTCGGACAGCTTGGTGAGCAGGAAGCTCTCGCCGAAGGCGTCCGCGGGGTACAAGGGCTGACCCGTGGCGGACCGCAGGCGCGCCAGGAACCCCTCGTGACGAGCGGCAGTCGCCGCCTTCTCGGGTGTTGCCATCGTCTTCCCTCTCACAGCCTGTTCATCTAGCCAACGACTTCCCGAGCCACAATGCCGCCTGTCGGACTGCACCAGACAGCGCCGGTGAGCAAAACCAACTTACCATGCCATGCGTGTCGCATGGTCGCAACGGTGGGCAGCGCCACTTCGCCTAATTCAACTCAGCAGCACGGCTTCACCGGGAGGGATTCCTCAATGCTCACTGATCACCGCGCACCGATTGTCGACCAGCGCGAACGTGCCACTCCGCCCTCAGCACTGCAACGGGCTTATTGGAGCGATGCCGCCTGGCGCTGCAACTCCGGGAGCGTCTGGCGGATCGTGTCGGCGGCTTTGTCGTCCGGCGCCAATTGCAGGTAGCGCTCGAAGTCGCGCAGCGCGGCCGCGAAACATTCCAGACGCTGGTACAGGATGCCGCGGTCGCGCAGCTCGCGCGCCGTGTCGGGGGCCAGCAACAGGATGCGATCGACACAGGCCAAGGCGCGCAGCAGGTCGTGCTGTTCGACGTAGATCTGCTTGAGGTTGCTCAGCATGCGGGTGAGGATTTCACGCGGCCGCGCCGCTACCAACAGGCGTCGATCCAATTTGGTGTTGGGGCCGTAGATGGCGGCGAGGCGTTCGGCGCACTCATCCCGCGTAATGACCTTGCCGAAGAACGGATCGATGAGGATCTCTGGTGCACTCGCGTACTTCACCAGAAAATGCCCGGGGAAGCTGACGCCGTAGACCGGCAGGTCGAGGCGCTGTGCCACCCCGATGTACACGATGCTCAAGGCGATCGGGATCCCCGTGCGGCGATCCAAGACTTCGTTCAAGTAGCTGTTGCGCGCGTCGTAGTATTGGTCGTTGTTGCCGCGAAAGCGTTGCTCGACGAAGAGGAAATGATTCAGCCGCGTCACCTGCTCGGCGGGCGAGAGGCTCGGGCGCAGGCTGCTGCCGGCGGCCGCCGCCAGCGCGTCGAGCCGGCCCAGATAGTAGTCGACGTCGAGGGTCGGATATTCCTCCTGCGCGATCAGCAGGGCCGCTTCGGCGAGATCGAACTGATCCTCCGAACCGGCCACCAGGGCCGCGAGTTGTCGCCGCGCGTCACTCATCTACAAAGTGCTCTCGTCACTTGATGCGCATAACCTGGAGCGCCGACCGTTTGCAAGGGCCTGCGGCCGGCGTCTTTTCTATGCGACCGCTCCCCGTTGGGTCGCTATGGGGTGCTGTCGCGAGTTTCTTCCTGAGCACGTTGCGTTGAGCTCTCTGACGTTTGGAGCCTTCGTGCAGCGGTATGGCAAGGCGTGGGATGGAGGGAGGGAGTTGTTCCCCTCTCCCATTTTGGGAGTGGGGTCAGGGTTGAGGGTAGGTCGGTGAACGGCTGCATACGACCCGAGTGCGGTCATCTCGTTTTGCGGCATGCGGTGCTATGGGCGCGCGGAGTCGCGCAGTGCGTGCTCCAGCGCGGCCCCAACGCTTGCGTCGCACTCCCGCCTGCGCGCCTCCTCCAAGACGCGACGGGCGTCGCGCCCGCCGATCTCGCCCAGCGCCCAGGCGACGTGCGCACGCACCAGGGCCGACGAATCGTGCGCGAGCGCCTCACGCAGCGCGGGCACCGCCGCCGGGTTGTGCGTGTTGCCCAGGGCGACGGCGACATTGCGCACGAAGCCGTCGCGCTTGGCACGGCGGATGGCGCTGCCGGCAAAGCGTGCTTCGAAGCCCTCTGCGTCGAGGCGCAACAGATCCGGTAGGAACGGGAGCAACGCGGCGCTATCCGGCGGAGGATCGCGCTTCAGGAGCTTCTCGTTCCACGGGCAGACTTCTTGGCAGACGTCGCAGCCGAAGATCCAATTGCCGATCTGTGGCCTCAGGTTGATCGGGATGTCCCCGCGATGCTCGATGGTGAGGTAGGAGATGCACAAGCGCGCGTCCAGGATGTACCCGGGCTGCAGCGCCCGCGTGGGGCACAAATCGAGACAGCGGGTGCAGGTGCCGCAATGATCGGGGACCACGGGCTCCGGATCGAGCTCGAGATTGGTCAGGAGCTCGCCGAGGAAGAAGTAGGACCCTTCCTCGGTGTGCAGGATGTTGGTGTTCTTGCCGAACCACCCGACTCCACCGCCTGCCGCCCATTCTCGTTCGAGGATGGCGCCGGTGTCGACGTACGCGAGCGCCACCGCATCCGGGCAGAACGTCGTCAGTGCCGCCGCCAGCTCATCGAGCTTGTGTCGAACGATGCGATGGTAGTCGCCATCGAGCGCATATGCGGCGATCCTGCCGCGCAGCTCTGCCTGCCAGTCGAGCGGCGGCAGCGGCGGTGGCAGGTAGCGATAGCCAACCGTGATTACGCTGCGCGCCTGCCGCAGGATCAGTCGCGGATCGAGTCGCTTGGCGCGGCCGCGCTCCAGATATCCCATGCCGGCGGCATTGCCGTCGGCCAGCCACCGGTGCAGAAACGCCGCGTGCGGTACCGGCGTGATGCGCGCGAAGCCGCACAGTGGGAATCCAATCCGTTGCGCCGCCGCGCGAATCTGGTCCTTGAGCCCATCCATCGACATCACCTGAAGGAACAGACTAACCCCAAAATGAAAATAATGACCACAGAGGCACTGAGATCACTGAGGTTCGCCGCGGCGCATCGCCGCATGCATCGTCCGTCGGCAATTGACTCTCACGCAAGCGCTCCCATAGAGAACGGGCATGCCCGGCACCAGCTCGATGGTCGGCTCCGCTCCGGTCGATGACGCGGAAGGCCGTGTGCCGCCGCGATCGCTCCGCGGTGCCACCTGGGTGCCGGTGGCGGTCGCCGCCGTGGTCCTCGTTTCCTTTGCGCCGGTATTCAATTGCGAGTTCCTCAATTGGGATGACGATCTCAACTTCCTGAAGAACCCGAGCTATCGGGGCCTCTCGCCGGTGCACCTGCGCTGGATGTTGACGACCTTTCATAGCGGTCACTATCAGCCTTTGAGCTGGTTCACGCTCGGCGTCGACTACACCCTCTGGGGCATGCAGCCGCGCGGCTATCATCTGACCAACCTTGTCCTGCATATCGCCAATGCGTTGCTGGTGTACGCGCTGGCACTGACGCTCTTGCCGCGCGCGACGGTGCGCGCTCCGGCGCGGGGCGCCGCGCTGCCGCTGGCCGCCGCGGTGGCGGCGCTGTGCTTCGCCATTCACCCCTTGCGCGTCGAGTCCGTTGCCTGGGTGACCGAACGCCGCGACGTTTTGTCAGGGCTCTTCTTCTTGCTGACCGTCCTGGCGTATGTGCGCATGGTGGATGCACGTCCCGCGGGAGCGTGGCGTGCATGGTTGGCGTTGTCTCTCGGCTGCTTCGTGTTTTCGCTGTTGTCGAAGGCCTGGGGCATGACCCTGCCCATCGTGCTCGTGGTGCTCGATGTCTACCCGTTGCAGCGTCACGCCTCGCAAGGCGAGACGTGGCGACGCATCGTGGTCGAGAAAATTCCCTTCGTGATCATCGCCGGTGCCGCTATGGTGTTGGCCGCGCGGGCGCAGCTCGAAGTGGGCGAGATGCGCACGCTGGGACAGTACGGGGTGACGGCGCGGGTGATGCAAGCGGCGTACGGTCTGGTGTTCTACCTTTGGAAGACGGTCCTGCCCACGCACCTGTCGCCGCTGTACCTGTTACGGCCGGACTTCGACCCTACGGCTACGCCCTACGTCTGGTGTGCGGTCGCTGTTCTGTCGCTCACCTTCATCCTGATGTGGGCGCGGCGGCGGTGGCCGTGGGCATTGGCCGCCTGGATTTCTTTTGTCGTGATCCTCGCACCGGTTCTCGGCTTCGCCCAGAGCGGGCCACAGCTGGTTGCCGACCGTTACACGTATCTTGCGTGTCTGCCCGGAGCGCTACTCGCGGGCGCGGCGGTCTATCGGTTGCCGAGTTGTCGTCGGCCTGCGGGTGCCGTCGGGATCGCGGCCATCCTGCTTACGCTGGCCGCGCTGACCTTCCGGCAGGCGCAGATCTGGACGAATGGATTTACGCTGTGGGACTATGTCTTGCGCATCGATCCATCGAACTACGTCGCCAACGTGAATCGCGGCTGGCTGCAGCTCGAACGCGGTGACCTTGACGGCGCGCTCGGGTACTACGAAGCCGCCTTGCAAGCCAATCCGCGCTTTGCGTTTGCCTATCGCCATCGCGGCCTGCTGCGCCTCCGGCGGGGCGATCCGGCAGGTGCGATTGCCGACTACACCAGCGCCCTGGAGATCGACCCGACCAGCGATGAAGCATACTTCAACCGCGGGTTGGCTCGGCACGCGCAAGGCGATGACGCCGGCGCCATCGCGGACTATACCCGCGCCCAGCAGACGGCGACGCCCAACCCGTTTGCCTACAGCAACCGCGGGTTCCTGCGTCACAAGCAGGGAGATCTGACCGGGGCAATCGCCGACTATACGCGCGCGCTGGAGATTGATCCGACGAGCACCGTGACCTACTTCAACCGCGGGTTGGCGCGGCATGCGCTGGGAGACGCTGACGGTGCGATCAGCGATTACACCACCGCCGTGCAGACGCAGAACCCGAACCCGCAAGCCTACAGCAACCGTGGCTTGTTGCGCCGCGGACAAGGCAATCCCGCGGGAGCGATCGCCGATTTCGAAATGGCGCTGCACGTCGCTCCAGCGGCCTGGCCCAACCGAGCGCAAGTCGAAAAGGAATTGGCGCAGACGCGCGCGCAAGTCGGTGGCGGAAGCCCGTGAGCCCACGCGGTACCAAGCGCGAGTCCGGGGGCGGAGGCGCTGCGGCGTTTTGGCTGGGCTGCGGCGTTGCCGTTGCGGTGCTCATTGCTTTTGCGCCGGTCTGGAATTGTGAGTTCGTCAACTGGGACGACACCGAGAACTTCCTCAACAACACGCAGTATCGCGGCCTCTCGCTGACGCACTTGCGTTGGATGTTCACCACCGTTCATGGGGGTCCGTATCAACCGCTGAGCTGGCTGACGCTGGCGGTCGATCACGCGTTCTGGGGCATGCAGCCGCGTGGCTATCACGTGACGAATCTCGTCTTGCACGCCGCCAACGCCGTGCTGGTGTACGCGTTGGCGCTGGTGCTGCTCTCCTGGAATCAGGCGCCGGCAGCGCGCGGCACCTGGCTACCGGTCGCCGCTGCGGTCGTGGCCCTGGGCTTTGCCCTCCATCCCTTGCGTGTCGAGTCGGTCGCCTGGGTGACCGAAAGGCGCGATGTCCTCTCCCTCTTTTTCCTGTTGCTCACGGTCCTGGCGTATCTGCGCAGGGTGGACGCCCGTCCCGCGAAGGCATCGCGGAAGTGGCTCGCCTTGTCGCTTGGCTGCTTCGTCCTGTCGTTGCTGTCGAAGGCGTGGGGGATGACCCTCCCGGTCGTGCTGTTGATTCTGGATGCGTACCCCTTGCGCCGATTTACTTCGCAACGCGATACACCGTCGCGCATCGTTGCGGAGAAGCTCCCCTTCCTGGTGTTGGCAGGTGCCGCCATGGTGATCGCCGTGCGGGGACAGTTCGCCGCGGGCGAGATGCGGACGCTGGCGCAATACGGCATCATGGCCCGTACCATGCAGTCGGCGTATGGGCTGGTGTTCTACCTCTGGAAAACGCTCGTTCCGCTGAACTTGTCGCCGGTGTACCCGTTGCGGCCGGATTTCGACCCGACCGCTCCCTTCTATGTGCTTTGTGCGCTCGCGGTCGTGGCGACGACGCTCGTCTTGATCCGGCTGCGGCACCGCTGGCCGTGGGCCTTGAGCGCGTGGGCGGGCTATGTGGTGATCGCTTCGCCGGTGCTGGGCTTCGTGCAGAGCGGTCCCCAGATCGTCGCCGATCGCTACACGTATGTCGCCTGCTTGCCGTGGGCGCTGCTGGTTGGCGCGGCGCTGCTTCGGCTGGCGAGCGACCGGCGCCCGCCCGTTGTTGTGGTGTTGGCGGCGATCCTCGTGATGCTGGGGGCGTTGACCTTCCGGCAGACCCGGGTGTGGACGAACGGCTTCACGCTCTGGGACCATGCCCTGCACATCGATCCGACGAACTACGTGGCCAACGTGAATCGCGGCTGGTTGCAGATGCATCGTGGCGATCTCGACGGCGCGCTGGCGTACTATGATGCGGCCTTGCGCTCCAACCCGCGTTTCGCCGATGCCTACCGCAACCGCGGGTTCGTGCGTCACACGCGGGGAGACCTGCAGGGCGCGATTGCCGACTACACCACCTCGTTCGAGTTCGATCCAACGCATGCGATCACGTACTTCAACCGGGGACTGGCGCGGCACACTCTTGGCGATGCCGACGGCGCGATCGCCGACTACAGCATGGCGCTGCAGGCGCGTGCTCCCAACCCGCAAGCGTACAGCAACCGCGCCCAGTTGCGGCGCCAGCGCGGTGATCTCGCCGGCGCGACCGCAGACTTCGAAAAGGCTCTGCAGGTTGCCCCTTCCGACTGGCCCGCCCGGGGGCAAGTGGAGGACGATCTGCGCGCCGTCCGTGCGCAGCAGACCCGACCCGGGGCGGCGCCACATTGACTCCCGCCGCATCGCTCCCATACACAGCGGGCATGGCAGCACGCGGCCGCAGCGTCGCCGACGAGGGCCGGCCGGATGATTCCTGCGCGCCGGCCATGACTGGCGCGCTCGCGGCGCGCTCGGCTTGTCTCCCGTCATGGATCTGGTGGGGGATCGCCGTGGTGGTTCTCGTTTCCTTTTCCCCGGCGCTGCGGTGCGATTTCATCGTCAATTGGGACGACGACCGCAACCTCTTGAACAACGCGCAGTACCGCGGGCTCTCCCTGGCGCATCTCCGCTGGATGTTCACCACGTTCGACGGTGGTCACTACCAGCCGCTCAGTTGGATCACGCTGGCCATCGATTACACGCTGTGGGGGATGCAGCCGCACGGCTACCACGTCACGAACGTCATCTTGCATATGGCCAACGCGCTCTTGGTGTACGCGTTGGCACTGGCGCTGTTGCCGCGGGCGACGGCAGCGCCGGGCGGCGCCCCGCGTCCCATGGCCCTCGCCAGCGCCGCCGCCGTGGCGGCGCTGAGTTTCGCGATCCATCCGCTGCGCGTGGAATCCGTCGCGTGGGTGACCGAGCGTCGCGACGTGTTGTCCGCCTTCTTCCTGCTCTTGACTGTGCTGGCCTACCTGCGCATGGCGGACGCCCCGCGGGCGGCGGCCTCGCGCGTATGGCTCGCGGTGTCGCTCGGCTGTTTCGTTTTCTCGCTGCTGTCGAAGGCGTGGGGCATGACCCTCCCCGTCGTGCTCCTGGTGCTCGACGCATACCCATTGCGGCGGTTCCGCGCCGCGGGGAATCGCCGGCGCGATATCCTCCTCGAGAAGTTGCCGTTCCTCGCGCTCGCGGCTGCCGCCATGGTATTGGCAACCTTGGCGCAACTCACGGTGAGCGAGATGCGCACGCTGGGGCAGCACGGTGCGGCGGCGCGGCTCATGCAAGCGGCGTACGGCCTGCTGTTTTATCTCTGGAAGACGATCCTGCCGATCAACCTCTCGCCACTGTATCCGCTGCGACCGGATTTCGATCCGACCGCTGTTCCCTACCTGCTGTGCGGGCTTGCGGTTCTGGTGCTCACGCTCACCTTGATGTGGGGGTGGCGGCGGTGGCCGTGGGCACTGGCGGCGTGGACGTGTTACGGCGTGATCCTGTCGCCGGTTCTGGGTTTCCTGCAAACCGGTCCACAGCTGGTTGCCGATCGCTACACGTATCTTGCCTGCGTGCCATTGGCGCTGCTCGCGGGAGGGGCAGTTCATCACTTTCCCCGGCTGCGCAGTCTCTCCGCTGCCGCAGTTATCGCTACCATGCTGCTCACCCTTGCTTGCCTGACGTTTCGACAAACGCGGGTGTGGACCAATGCCTTCACGTTGTGGGATCATGCCTTGAGCGTCGACCGCTCGAACTATGTGGCCAACCTGAATCGCGGTTGGCTGGAGCTCCAGACCGGCGATATTCCGCGCGCCCTTGCGTATTACGATGCGGCGTTGCGGGATAATCCAACCTTTGCCATAGCGTACCGTGGCCGCGGGTATGCGCATCTCAAGCAGGGCGACCTGCACGGAGCGGTCGCCGACTACACCGCGTCGCTGCAGTGGGAGCCGGATGGCGCGACCTACCTCAACCGTGGCCTGGCGCGGCATGCCCTCGGCGATACCGAAGGCGCGCTTGCCGACTACAGCGCGTCGCTGCAACTGAACGGCGCGGACCCGCAAGCATACAACAACCGGGCAATCATCCGACGTGATCGCGGTGATCTCTCTGGCGCGATCAACGATTTCGAAAAAGCGCTGGAAGTCGCGCCGCCCGCGTGGCCATACCGCGCACAAACAGCAGACAACCTGAAGGAGACACAGGCGCTGGTCCGCGGCAGGAATCTCTGAGCAGCGGTCTCTCGAAACCGGTCGCGTTGATCCGTGTCGGAGACAGAACCACGAAGGCCACGAAATTCACGACGAAAAATGAAGGAGAAGGTCCCTGAATCCTCCCTTCGTGGTCTTCGTGGTGAAGATCTTGGACTCATGGCCAATTCACTCGGGCTCAGGAGTTCTGAACCTGTTGTCTGAGCGTCGGTTGTCTCAAAGTCTGTTGTCTCAATGTTTGGCACGTTCAGGCAACAGGCGATCGGCGGTTTCGTTCTCGCGTTGCGCGTCGTCCATCATGCCGTTGCGCGCATACGCGATGGCCAGCACGCGATGCGTGCGTGCATCGTCGGGGCCCCATTCGACGGCCTTGCGCGCATCCTCGAGCCCGTCGTGCCAGCGTCCCCAACCGAGTAACTGGCTGGAGCGCGCGGCGTAGCTCAGCGCCGTGGCCAGCGGCACAGCGAACCGCCCGCGATAGACCAGCGTGCCGCCGCCGATCACATCGATGGGCTGCGTGCGCGTGATCGCCTCGTACTCCGGCCCGGCCCACGGCGGCAGCGCCCAGACGCTGAGCAGGATCGTTCCCTCGATCTCCGGTGGGACCAGATCGACGAGCTGCTCGGTGACTTCCCACCCGAAGGCAGGCAGCTTGCGGCAGGTGTGGTACTGGCGCACCAGATCGGCCATTCCGAAGGCCGCTATCCAGCAATCCTGAATCCCGTTGGCTTGCAGATACGTTTCGACTTGCTTGAGACCTTGCCCCCAGTCAGCGTTCGAGTCCTGAAGCCACCGGTATGTATTCCGCGGCCCACCCCAGAAGTCGTTGGCAAAGGCGATGTAGTTCGGCGCAGTCCGAAATGCGGTGCCGGCGTGGTATAGCAACAGCGCAATCAACGCATAGAAAAACAGCCTGTGCCGTCGACTCCAGACACAGGCCCCGGCGGCGGCGATGACGATGAAGAACGGGTACACCGGCAAGATATGCCGCACGCCGATGTTGATCCCCGCCGTCAGGCTGATGGCGAAGTACGCGGCGGAGGGCACGATCAGAAAGAGCATCTCACGCGGGTGCTTGCGGTACAGCGCGCGCGTCAGCAAGCCCAGCGGCAGGAGGAGAAGGAGGGCGATGCTGCTCTTGATGACAAAGGCGATGGGAAAGTAGAACCACCGGCCGGTCGGGTAGACCTTCCCAAGCAGATACATCGGCCGCTGACTCGCGGCGAGCACGGCGGCGAGCCCAAACATGTATGCTTCGGGAAGGAGACCGGTCCTGTCGGTGAGCTCGACCAGGCGCTTCAAGGTGCCCTCCGACTTGGTCGAGGCGAACAGAACTGGAATCGACAGCCGCTTCTGTCCAACCCCGGGAAGCGCGTAGGGTCTCAGGCCATAGGTGCACCACAGGACTCCCACCGCCATGCATAGAATGGCCAGGGACGCGATCACCCCGTTGAACAGGCTGCGCGCTCGTGACGCAGGGCCACCCGGGGGTGTCCCGAAGAGCAGAATATCGGCGACGAGCAGGAGGAAGAGGAGAGGCAGGACGACTGCACCGGTGTGCTTCGCGGCCAAGAGCAGGCCAGCGGCGAGGCCCGTGAGCGCGAGTCGGAACAGCGTCGGCCGATGGCGATAACGATAGAGGGCGTAGACCGCGATGAACATGGTCGCGGCCAACGCCATATCCGTGGTGACCAGTGAGCCGTGCGCGATGAGCGTCGGCTCGAAGACGAAGAGTGCCAGCGCCACCACGGCTTCATCTCGACCAAAGAGCTCACGCGCCGCGAAAAACACCGCCAGTGCGAGGAGGACACTCATCGACGCCGCGGCGCCGCGGCTGACAACCAGGACCGGGTCGACGCCATTCTGCGCTAGGAACAGTGCGCCAGCGTGGAAGTTCTCCAGGTCGCCACCGATATGGTCGCCACAAGGTGTCGAGGGCGGGCTGGGCCGCGACCATTGCAAAGGCAGCGTGGCGAGCAGTTTCAGGAGTGGCGGGTGCTCGGGGTTGACGGTGTAGTCGCCGCATTGCCAGTAGCGGTAGCCCGCCAGGATGTGGACCGGCTCGTCACTGGTCGCACTGGTGCGCGTTGCGTGGATCCAGAGCTGCAGCATGAAGCAGCCCAGCAGCAGGGCCGGTGTCAGCACGCGCAGCAGGGGACGCGAGAACGAGAGGTTGTACGTCGATGCGCGTCCGGGCGTCCGGTCTGAATTCATCTGCGCGTCACCCGGAGGCTGTATCGTTGCTTCGGGTTCCGCGGCCCTTATGTTCCACGCCTGCCAACTTATCAAACCCGAGGTCGGGGTCACGCGTGCCCAGCAGCCTGTCGGACTTGGAAGTGCGCAGCGACCCAACGGGGAGCGGACCATAGAAGGG
>CAZTDK010000055.1:13368-15999 GCA_964611965.1 uncultured Binatia bacterium (SeqCode)
ACGCCGACCGCAGGTCCTGTCGGACTTGGAAGTGTGCAGCGACCCAACGGGGAGCGGACCATAGAAGGGACGCCGACCGCAGGTCCTGTCGGACTTGGAAGTGTGCAGCGACCCAACGGGGAGCAGGACCATAGAAGGACGCCGACCGCAGGTCCTGGTGTGATTGACTCTCTCGCCGGGGCTCCCATAGAGAATATCCATGTCCGGAGCGCTCTCGGGTTTCCACGGCGGCGCTTCTCCAGATCCCCCGTCTGCCAGTGCGGTTGAGGGTATTGCGGAATCTGGCGCTGGCGTGCGCGCGGGAGTCTGGGTGTGCGCGACGATCATCGCGTCGGTGGTCGCATGCTTTGCCCCGGCTCTGCATGCGGAGTTCGTCGACTGGGACGACTCCTCGAATCTCGTCGAGAATCCGTACTATCGCGGGCTGTCGCCGGCGCACCTGCGTTGGATGTTCACCACCATGCACGGCGGCCACTATCAGCCGCTGAGCTGGGTCACGTTCGCGCTCGATTACCACATCTGGGGCATGCAGCCTCACGGGTATCATTTGACCAACGTTATCTTGCACACCGCCAATGCGCTGCTCGTCTATGGCCTGGCGCTTGCGCTGTTGCCGCGTACCACGGCGGCGCCGGCTGGCGGTCGCGGTATCGCTCGTCCGTTCGCTGCAGGTGTCGCGGCGTTGTGTTTCGCCATTCATCCGTTGCGTGTCGAGTCGGTGGCCTGGGTCACGGAGCGGCGCGATGTCCTGTCCGCGTTCTTTCTCCTGCTCACGGTGCTGGCCTATCTCCGCATGGCGCGGGCGCGGCCGTCCCCGTCGTGGCGGACGTGGTACGCGCTCGCGCTGGGCTGCTACATCCTCTCTCTCCTATCCAAGGCTTGGGGTATGACGTTGCCGGTCGTACTCTTGATCCTCGATGCGTATCCTTTGCGGCGTTTGGCGGCGGGACGTGATGAGGTGCGCCGTGCGCTCTTGGAGAAGCTGCCCTTCCTCGCATTGGCCGGCATGACCATGGTGCTCGCGGTGCTTGCGCAGCGGCCGGCGGTCGGCATGCGCACCTTGGCGGAGCACGGCGTGGCCGCGCGCGCCGTGCAAGCGTCCTATGGTCTCATGTTCTATCTTTGGAAGACGTTACTGCCCATCCGGTTGTCGCCGCTGTACTTGTTGGATGCGGACTTCCAGCCAGCCGGGCCGCGCTATCTTGCCTGCGCCCTCGCGGTTCTGGCGATGACGGCTGTCTTGGTCCGCATCCGGCGCCGCTGGCCGTGGGCCCTGGCCGCGTGGGCGTGTTACGTGGTCGTCCTTTCGCCAGTCCTGGGCTTCTTGCAGACCGGGCCGCAGCTCGTTGCGGATCGGTATTCGTATCTCGCGTGTTTGCCGTGGGCGATCGTGGCCGGAGCTGCGGTGTGTCACATTCCAAGCAGCGGTCGTCCAGTCTGGGTGGGCGTCATCGGCGTTGCGCTTGTCGCGCTGTCTGTGCAGACCTTCCGGCAGGTACAGGTGTGGACGGACACGGCGACGCTGTGGGAGCACGTGCTGCGCCTCGACCCGGCGAACTATGTGGCCAACGTCAATCGTGCCGCGGTGCAGATCGCCCGCGGTGACCTGAATGGTGCCGTGGCCGCTTACGATCTGGCCTTGCGCGCCAATCCACAGTTGGCGATTGCCTACCGCGGTCGCGCCTTCGCGCGGCACCAGCGCGGTGATCTCCGCGGCGCGATCGCCGACTACACCAGCGCGCTGCAGCTCGAGCCGGAAGCGGCTGCGTATCGCAATCGCGGCGTGGCACGCCAGGCTCTGGGAGACCTCAACGGCGCGCTCGCCGACTACACGGCGTCGCTGCAATTGAACGCCGACGATCCGCAGGCGTACAACAATCGCGGCTGGTTACGCCGGCAAGGCGGTGATGTGAGCGGGGCGATCAGTGATTTCGAACGAGCGCTGGAAGTGGCGCCGCCGGAATGGCCATATCGGGCGCAAACCGAAGACAATCTGCGCGAGGCGCGCGTGTTGGCGCCTGCCGGTCCGTGAGCATCGGCCCCGTCGCACCTCCCACCGTAGCACCGTGAGCGGCCTGTCGGACTTGGCTGTATGCAGCGACCCAACGGGGAGCGGGCCATAGAAAGGACGCCGACCGCAGGTCCTAGCTTGCGGCTGCCGCGGCGGTTTACTAGGTTGCGCCGCGACGACACTTGAGCAGGCCCGCGGTCGCCGCTTCCCTGCAACGACCCAACCGGCAATGGGCCAGAGAGATCACGCCGGCCGCAGGCCCGAGGAGGATGCATGGCCACACCGTTGCGCAACTTGAAGCTGCTGGATTTGTCACGACAGCTCCCGGGACCGTTCTGTTCGATGCTGCTCGCCGACCTCGGGGTCGATGTGCTGGTGGTGGCGGCGCCGAACGACAACATGGGCATCGGTATTCCGCTCATTCAGCGCAACAAGCGCAGCATGACCCTCAACCTCAAGCATCCCACGGGCAAGAAGATCTTCGAGCAACTCGTCGAGGATGCCGACATCATTCTCGAAGGCTTTCGTCCGGGCGTCACGGAACGGCTGGGTATCGACTACGCCAGCATGGCCGCGCTCAATCCGCGCCTCGTCTACTGCTCCATCTCGGGCTACGGCCA
>CAZTDK010000056.1:0-15733 GCA_964611965.1 uncultured Binatia bacterium (SeqCode)
CGGCCCGCCTGAACCGCACGGCACCGTGTCTGGGCCAGCACTCGGCGGAGATCCTGCACGAGATGCTGGGGTATTCGGAGGAGCGCATCGGGCAGTTGGTGGCAGGCGGGATTGTGGTGTAACTCGAACCCGACTGCAAAAGGCGGCGAAGTTAGCCCGCCGCATTCACAACGTCCCCGCCCCCGACTCCTCCGCCACCCGCAAGCCCGGCAGCGCCGGCAGCGCTTCGCGCAGCGTGTCGAAGATGTGATCCGCGCCGATGACCTCGGTCAAGCCGTGCCGGTCCATATGGCTCTGCAACGAAGCCGGCACATGCACGAACACAAGGATGATGGCGCGGGCGCGCAGATCATCCTGAAGTGACCGCAGCACGTGTGACGCGGTGTAGTCGATACTCGTGATCGCACCCGCGTCCACCACAAACCACTTTGTCGGCGTAGGCGCTCCGTCGACGAGGCGGTGAACATCCTCCGCAAAGCGACCCGCGTTGGCGTAGAAGAGCTCGGCGCCGAAGCGGAAGATCACCAGACCCGGTCCACTCACGGCGCCCGGCACCGCCGGCGTCGCGCGCCATTGCCCGGCAGAGTCCTGCACCAACACGGCGGTGTGCGGCCGGTAACTGTGACGCACGTGCCGCAGCAGCGACAGCACCATCGCCAGCAGGATCCCCTGCTCGACACCGATCAGCACGACCACCGCCGCCGTGGCCAGGGCCAAGCGGTATTCCTCGGGACTTTCCCGCCGGATAGCGCGCAATCCACGCACATCGACGAGCCCCACCGCGATCGTGAAGACGATTGCCCCGAGCACACACACCGGCAGATACTGCAGTGGTCCCGTCAGGAAGAGGAGTACCAGCGCAACCACCCCGGCCGTCGCCAGGTGAGCAATCTGACTGCGACCGCCGGAACGTTCGACCATGGTCGTCTGTGTCGGGCTGCCATTGACCACGAAGGTGCCGCTGAATGCCGCGACCGCATTGGCAGCGGCGAGGCCGACCAGATCCGCATTCTCGTCGAGCGCCTCGCGATGGCGTGCGGCATAGGCGCGCGCCGTCGCCGCACTTTGCGCAACGATCATCAAAAAGCACCAGCCCGCCAGGGGCAGCACCGCCACGGCTTCTCGCCAGGTAACCTCCGGCACGCCGAGGCGTGGCAGTCCGCCGACCACCGGTCCGATGGTGGCGATACCATGGCCGGCGAAGTCGAACGCAAAACTTGCGATCAGTGCACCGCCGACGGCAAAGAGTGGGCCGGGGAGCCGCGGGGCGAACCTGCGGAACAGGAGAATGATTGCTACCACCATCGCCGACAGGCACAGCGTTGGCGGGTGCAGCTTCGGGAGACCGCCGATGACCTGGATGAGCTGCATGACCGTCCGGTGACTGTCGACCGGCACCGCCAGCATCTCGTGGAACACGGCGATGCCGACCTGGAAACCGACCCCGGTGAGAAAGCCGACGAGCACGGTCTGCGAGAGGAAGTCGGCCAGGAAGCCGAGCTCGAACAACCGCGCCAGCAGCAGAAAGCCCGCCGTCAACAAGGCCACCAGTCCTGCCAGCGCCACATAGTGCGGGCTCGCCAACGGCGCCAGCGACGACAATCCTCCGGCAAGGATTGCCGCGGTCGCCGAGTCGGCCGCCACCACCAGATAACGCGACGAGCCGAAGGCTGCGAACCCCACCAAGGGCAGCAACAGCGTGTAGAGTCCGGTGACCACCGGCGTGCCGGCGATCTTGGTGTATCCCAGCACTTGCGGCACGTTCATCGCCGCCAACGTAAAGCCGGCGAGCGTGTCGCGCAGCGCTCCGGCAGCGCTGATGGATCGGAGCGACGGAAAGAGCCGCAACCGCAGCCGGCCGGGTCGCAACTTCCTGTGCGTCGCTGGCATCGTCGGCGGCGTCGCGTCTCCTCCCCGTTGGGTTGCTGCGGGCTTCGAAGTCCGATGGATTTCTAGCGTTAGACATTCTGATTAGGTGCATGCCGCACCGGAGTCAAGTTTCTGCGAGCGCGGCTCGATTGGAGGGCCTCGTTGCCTCATACCATCTCCCTGGGCTAGAAGGCTCATCGGCTCCGGAGCGTGCGTCATCCAGCGCGGACCGGGCGAGGACTACAAAGAAAGGAAACCGACTGTGGCTGCGGCATTGGAAGGTATCCGAGTCATCGACCTGACCGTTTGGTTTCAGGGGCCGGTCGCCGCACAGCACCTCGCCGATTTTGGCGCCGAGGTGATCAAGGTTGAACGCCCGCAAGGCGGCGATCAAGGCCGTGGCGTGCGCAGCATCAAAGCCTTGCCGGTCGGCGATTGGAATCAGTATTTCCTGGTGATCAATCGCAACAAGCAGAGCCTGGCGCTCGACCTCAAGAAGCCCGCCGGCCGCGAGGTCATGTACCGCCTGGTCGAGAAATCCGACGTGTTCCTCTCCAATATGGGCCTCGAGCTGCTCGACAGCTGGGACCTCGGCTACGAGCGGCTCCGCGCCATCAACCCACGCCTGGTCTACGCAACCAACACCGGCTACGGCCGCTTCGGAGCGGTCAACAAGCCGTCGTTCGACATGACGGTCCAGGCCCTCACCGGCATCATGGCGCGGCTCGGCGAGCCGGAACAGCCGCCGATCTATCTCGGCATGGGCTCGGGTGATGCGTATGGCGGGCTGATGTCGGCGCTCGGCATCATGCTCGCTCTCTATCACCGCAACCGCACCGGGAAAGGCCAGATGCTGGACGCATCCCTGTACGGCGCCCAGTTGTTTCTCACCGCACCGACGCTGCAAGCGTATCTCGCCACCGGCAGCGACACGTATGCCAAGCAGCAGTCGCGGAAAGCGGCGCCGAATCCGCTGTGGAACCTGTATCCAGCGAAAGACAAGTGGGTCTTCCTCTGCTTGCCGAACACGGATGCAAACTGGTCCACCCTCTGCCAGAGTCTCGACGATCCCGCCCTGGCGAGCGAGCCGCGCTTCGATGGCTTCGAGAAGCGGCGCCGCAACGGCAAGGCGCTGGTCACGCGTCTCGACAAGCTGATCAAGCGGCGGAGCGCCGCTGAATGGATGGAACGCTGGCAAGCGCTCGGCATCATCGCCAGTCCGGTCAACACCTTGGCCGATCTCGCCGCCGACCCGCAGGCGTGGGAGAATGATTATTTCGTCGAAACCTACTGCGAAGAGGTGCAGCGTCAGGTGAAGGTTCGCGGACTGCCCATCGGCCTCAGCAAGACGCCCGGCGCCGTCAAGAGCCTCGGCCCGGAATTGGGGCAGCATACGGAATTTATTCTCACCGAGACGTTGGGCTATTCGTGGGAACAAGTCGGTGAGCTCAAAGAGCAAGGGGTCATTCCCTGAAGACTCGATCCATAGATGAACACAGATAGACACAGATTTGAAAACGATAGGCTCAGCCGTAGGGTGGGCACCGCCCACCGTTCTTCGGCCTCTCCGAGCGGACATGCGGTGGGCCGTGCCCACCCTACATCCTTGACACAGTATTTACGCAGATCAATGATGAACATCTTCAGACATATGAAACTCGAAGACTCCTATCTGCGTTAATCTGCGTGAATCTGCGGACCTCTTCCCCCCTATCCGATGCACCCACCGAAGAATAGCCCCGGCCCGCTGCACGGCATCCGCGTCCTCGACATGGCCACCATGCTCGCGGGCCCATATGGCGCCACGTTGCTCGGCGATCTCGGCGCCGACGTCATCAAGGTCGAGTCCTTCATCGGCGACGATAGCCGCCATCTCGGACCCGAGCGCGACGGGGAACATTCACCGTTTCTCAGTCTCAATCGTAACAAGCGCGATCTCGTTCTCGACCTGCGCAAGCCCGCAGCGCAGGAGGTGTTTGCGCGTTTGCTCACAACCACCGACGTCCTGATCACCAACGTTCGTGAGCCCGCCCTGTCGCGTCTCGGCAGCAGCTACGAACAAACTCGCCGGCATCGTCCCGATATCATCTGGGTGGGGGTCACGGCTTTTGGACCGGACGGCCCGTATGCCGGACGGCCGGGCATCGATTTTCTCGCGCAAGGTTACGCCGGCCTGCTGGCGATGAACGGGGAGCCCGACGGGTCGCCGGTGCGGGTGACGGTACCGCTCATCGACGTCATGACGTCGCTGCTCGTCGCCTCCGGTGTCCTGACCGCCCTGCACGTGCGCACCAAGACCGGCGCCGGCCAACAGATCGACATCTCGTTGCTCGACGCGCTGGTCCATGCCCAGTGCAGTAGCCTCGGGTACTACTTCGTCAGTGGCGACGCACCGCCGCGCACCGGCAACCGCAGCCAATACTTCGCGCCGTCGGGCATCTACACCTGCAACGATGGCAAACGCCTCTGCCTGACGTGTCCATCGGAGAAGTTCTTCCGCAACCTCTGCATGGCCCTCGACGTCGATTGGGCCGATGATCCGCGCTTTCAAACCATCGCGCGACGCCTGCAGCATGAAGACGCTCTCGATCGCGCCCTCGCAGCGCGTTGCCGGGATTTCTCCCGCGACGAACTATTGGCGCGGCTGATCGCCGCCGACATGCTCGTGGCACCGGTCAACGAAATTCCCGATGTCGCACGCGATCCGCAGATTCTCCATAACCAGATGATCGTCATGACGCAGCATGTGAAGGTCGGACCAGTGAACGTGACCGGCGTACCCATCAAGCTGCACGCCACCCCGGGCAGTGTTCGCCTGAGCCCGCCGGCACACGGGCAACATACCGAGGAGGTCCTCGGCGAGTTGGGCTTTCGGCCGGACGAGATTGACGCGCTCGTGCGCGATGCCGCGGTGAGAGGAGTACAGACATGAGCTGGAGCAACTGGGAGCCGGTAACCGCCTCCGGTCTCGAGTTCGACGAGATTCTCTACGAGAAGAAGTTCCACATCGAGCTGGAAGGCGGCGTGGCGCGCGTGCTGATGAACAAACCGCAGAAGTACAACGCCATGACGCTGCGCACCGTCGATCAGATGTTCCGCGCCTTCTACGACGCCGATCATGATCCGCTGATCGCCGCGATTGTCGTGGCAGGAGCCGGCAAGAACTTCGGTGCCGGCGGCGACGTCGAATGGGAAAAGTGGGGATTGCGCGAGGCCTTCTACAACCGCTACCCGCACAACCGGCTGATGCGCATGTCACGCAAGCCGGTCATCGCCGCCGTCCAAGGCTACTGCATCGGCGGCCACAACCACATGGCGTACTGTTGCGACTTCACCATTGCCGCCGACAACGCCATCTTCGGCCAGGCCGGCCCCAAAGTTTCGAGCCCCGCCGATGGCTTCTTCGTACCGTATCTGACCCGCGTCGTCGGCGCTAAGCGGGCGCGCGAAATGTGGATGCTCTGCCGCCGCTACAAGGCACCGGAAGCGCTCGCCATGGGACTGGTCAACACAGTCGTGCCGCTCGACCGGCTCGAGGCTGAAGTCGACCGTTGGTGCGAAGAGATCTTGCAGGTCAGTCCGGGATGTCTGGAGATTCTCAAGGCAGCCTTCGATCAGGAGATGGACGGGTACACCGAGCTCGGTGTGATCTCCAGCCGGCTCTATCCCGATTGGTTCGACACCCCCGAGGCCAAGGAGGGACCCGCGGCATTCACGGAAAAGCGCCCCCCACGCTTCTGGAGCTTGCGCAAGCAGCAGGCGCGGAAGTAGGGCGATTAGTCCGACCGGATCGATAGGTGGAGGTAGCGTGGATAAGACCATGACGCTGAGCGCCGTAGTCGGCGAGCTGAACGATGGCATGACCATCGGCATTGGTGGCTGGGGCTCACGGCGCAAACCAATGGCACTGGTGCGCGAGATCCTGCGTTCGCCGCTCAGAGATCTCACCCTGGTGTCATACGGCGGGCCCGACGTCGGGCTGCTCTGCGCCGCCGGCAAAGTCCGCAAGGTGATCTACGGCTTCGTCTCGCTCGATTCGATCCCGCTCGAACCACACTTCCGCGCCGCCCGGCAGGCCGCATCGATCGAGGCGGTGGAGCTCGACGAAGGCATGCTGCAGTGGGGCCTGTACGCCGCGGCGCTGCGCCTTCCCTTTCTGCCGACGCGCGCCGGCCTGGGCTCCGATGTCATGCGCATCAATCCGCATCTCAAGCTCGTACAGTCGCCGTACGACGACGGAGAAGAGCTGGTTGCGATGCCCGCCATCACTCTGGATGTGGCGTTGATTCACATGAACCGTGCGGACGTACACGGCAACGGACAGTTCCTCGGCCCGGATCTCTATTTCGACGATCTGTTCTGCATGGCGGCAAAGCGGCGCTTCATGACGTGCGAGAAGCTCGTACGAACGGAAGATCTCCTCAAAGAAGGGTCGGTCCACACGCTCAAGATCAACCGCATGATGGTCGACGGGGTCATCGAGACACCGCATGGCGCGCACTTCACCGAATGCCCGCCGGACTATGGTAGAGACGAAGGATTCCAACGCGAATATGCGACGACCGCCAGCGATCCTGCGGCATGGGCAGCATTTAAGGCCAAGTATCTCGAGGTCGCGAGCGAAGCCGATTATCAGCAAGCAGTGCACAGCCGATGAGCACATTCACGAGAGCAGAAGTGTGTGCGGTCGCCATCGCGGAAACGTTTCGCGGTGACGGCGAGATGCTGATCAGTCCGATCGGCAATCTCCCCGCCATTGGTGCGCGGCTGGCGAAGCTGACGTTTGAGCCGGACCTGTTGATGACCGACGGCGTCGCGTCCTTGTTGGGCAACGTGCTGCCGGTTGGCGGGGTACCGGGGCCGGAGCCCATCGTCGAAGGGTGGATGCCGTATCGCACGGTATTCGACGTCGTCTGGTCAGGCCGGCGCCATGTGATGATGGGGGCCAGCCAGATCGACCGTTTTGGAAACCAGAACATCGCCTGCATCGGCCCGTTCGAGAAACCGAAGTCGCAACTCCTCGGCATGCGTGGCGCGCCGGGCAACACCATCAATCACCCGACCAGCTACTGGATCCCGAATCACAGCCCGAAGTCGTTCGTCGCCAAGGTGGATGTCGTCTCGGGGATCGGCTACGACCGCGCCGCCGCGCTGGGGAAGGTAGCGGCACGTTTCCACCAGATCCGTCGTGTCATCTCCAACCTGGGCGTCTTCGATTTCAACACGCCGAATCACGCGATGCGACTCGTTTCCGTGCACCCGGGTGTCACTGTCGACGACATCGTCAAGCATACGGGCTTCGAGCTGATCCTTGCCGACAATGTTCCGCAGACACGCGCGCCCACCGTCGAGGAACTTCGCCTGATTCGAGAGGTCATCGATCCCCGTGGAGTCGGGAGCCAGGAAGTGAAAGCGTAACGTGCAGCATCACCAATCACCGCAAAGGAATCGAACGGAGGCCGCTTGTCCAACTGCGTGAGCTTCGTGTCCTTCGCGGTTTAGAGAAGCATTGATGTCCTCGGCACTGCACACGCGGCTCTGCGAGCTTCTCGGCATTCGCTATCCGATCATCCAAACGGCCATGGGCTGGATCGCCACACCCGAGCTAACGGCGGCCACCTGCAACGCCGGCGCATTCGGCATGCTGGCGGCGGCGACGTTGCGGGTCGAGGAAGTCGACCTGGCAATTGCCCGGGTCAGGCGGCTCACCGACTGTCCCTTCGGGGTGAACTTCCTGATGGAGCAGCCCGGTGCCAGTGGCATCGTCGACATGATCATCCGCAACGGCGTCAAGGTGGCGAGCTACGGCCGTGCCCCGAAGGCGGAATTCATCGAGCGCTTCAAGAAGGCGGGCGTGCTGTGTGTCCCGACCGTCGGCGCGGCGCGGCACGCGCAGAAGGCGGTGCAACTCGGCGCCGACATCATCATCGCCCAGGGCGGCGAGGGCGGCGGCCATACGGGCGCGGTACCCACGTCGATTCTCGTGCCGCAGGTGGTCGACACGGTGAACGTCCCCGTCGTCGCCGCCGGAGGATTTCGCGACGGCCGCGGCCTGGTGGCGGCGTTGGCATTCGGCGCGGTCGGGATCGCCATGGGCACACGCTTTCTGCTGACGCAGGAGAGCCCCTTGCCCGAGGAAACGGCGAAACGCTACTTCGCCGCCACTGTGAACGACATCTTCGTGACCAAAGAAGTGGACGGGCTGCCGCAGCGCGTGATCATGAACGAGTTCATCGGCAAGCTCGAATCGGGCAATGCCGTCAGCCGGCTGGTGCGGGCGCTACGCAGTGGGCTCGCGTATCGCAAGCTCAGTGGCGCGTCGCTGCGCGACTTGTTGACCTCGGCCCTGGCCATGCAACAAAGTGAAGGCTTGACACGCACGCAGACACTGATGGCCGCCAACGCGCCGATTTTCATCCGCAAGGCGATGGTCGAAGGACATCCCGCGGAAGGCGTACTGCCGAGCGGCGTAATTGCAGGAGTCATCACTGATCGGCCGACCTGCGCTGAGCTGATCGAGCGCATCATGCGCGAAGCGCAGGACACGCTCACTACGCTGGCAAACTAAGGAGCCTTCCATGTACGTGCAGACTAACGTGGACGAGAAGGGCGTAGCGGAAGTGTTGCTGGATCACCCACCGGTCAACGCCCTGCCCAGCGCCGGCTGGGCGCATCTGGCGAAGACGATCCGCACGCTCGGCGAAGACGAGAATGTCCGCGTCGTGCTGCTCGCAGCCAACGGCAAGGGCTTCTGCGCCGGCGTCGACATCAAGGAGCTGGCGCGCGACAGCCGCTTGATCACCAAAGTGAACCGCGGCTGCTACGACAGCTTCGCCGCCGTCTACGACTGTCCGGTGCCGGTCATCACCGCCGTGCACGGCTTTTGCCTGGGCGGCGGGATCGGTCTTGTCGGCTCGTCGGACATCATCCTCGCCTCGGAAGACGCCACGTTCGGGCTTCCGGAGATCGACCGTGGCGCGATGGGCGCGGCGACGCACCTCATGCGCATGTTTCCGGTGCAGAAGGTGCGGCGCATGTTTTATACGGGCGAGCCGATCACTGCCGCCGAGGCCTATCGGCTGGGCGCGGTGGAATCGGTGGTGCCGCACAGGGAGCTCCTGCCGGCGGCGCGTGCTTTGGCGAACAACATCGCCGGCAAGAGTCCGCGCGCCGTACGGCTTGCCAAATGGGCGTTGAACGGCATCGAGTTGATGGACATCAAGAAGAGCTACCGCTACGAGCAGGGCTTCACCTTCGAGATGTATACTTCGCCCGACTCGCAAGAAGCGCGCGATGCCTTCGTCGACAAACGCGCGGCGACGTTCACCGACAAGGGAAAAGACTAATGGTATTCGGCGTGGCCGAGTCCTTTGGCGGGGAGCGGGGAGCCGGCTTCAGCCGGCTCCCCACCCCGAGGCCGAACGTCTCGCCTGCGCCCCCAACAGCGTCAGAGATCTGACCACGCATGGACCTCACCTACACCCCCGAGCAGCACACCTTCCGACTGGAAGTCCGCGCCTGGCTGGACGCCCACGTGCCCAAGGCCTCCCTGCACTCTTTCGACACCGCCGCGGGATTCGAGCAGCACCGGCAGTGGGAACACACATTGAATAGTGGCCGCTGGTCGGCAGTGAACTGGCCCATCGAATACGGCGGCCGCGGGGTGACTCTGCTGCAGTGGCTCATCTTCGAAGAGGAATATTACCGCGCCGGCGCGCCGGGCCGGGTAAATCAAAATGGGATCTTTCTCCTCGGTCCGACGCTGATGGAGTTCGGGACACCGGCGCAGAAAGCGCGCTTCCTGCCGCGCATGGCGGCGGGCGAAGACGTGTGGGCGCAAGGCTGGTCGGAACCCAATGCCGGCAGCGACATGGCGGCGATTCGCGCCAGCGCTCGCATCGACGGCGATCACTACATCATCAACGGTCAGAAGACCTGGTGCTCGCGCGGCGCGTTTGCCGATTGGCTCTTCGGCATCTTCCGCACTGATCCGAATTCGGAGCGCCACCTCGGCTTGACCTTCATCCTCGTACCGCTCAGTGCCCCCGGCGTTACCGTGCGGCCGATCGCGCAGCTCGACGGGGAAACTGGATTTGCGGAAGTCTTCTTCGACGATGCACGCGTCGCCATCGAGAACCGCCTGGGCCCGGACAACCAGGGTTGGAAGGTGGCCATGGCTACCGCCGGATTCGAGCGCGGCCTCATGCTGCGCAGCCCGGCGCGCTATCAGAACACCGCGCGCAAGCTCGTCGAGCTCTACCGTGCCCACGCCGCCACCGCCGATCCGTGCTTGCGTGACGCCGTGGCGCGCGCCTGGCTGAATGCCGAGAGCTACACCTTGAACACCTACTGGACGGTATCGCGCCTGATGCACGGCGGCAGCATCGGCGCCGAAGCCAGCTTAAACAAGATCTTCTGGTCGGAGCTGGACTTGCACATGCACGAGACGGCGCTGGCCTTGCTCGGCCCGCGTGCCGAGCTGCAACGCGGCATGGGCGACGGCGGCGACTGGCTCGACGGCTTTCTGTTCGCCCTCGCCGGCCCGATCTACGCCGGCACCAACGAGATCCAGCGTAACGTAATCGCCGAGCGGCTGCTCAAACTACCCAAGGGCTAGTCGTCACATGGGCGAAAACCATCTCACGCAAAGCCGCAAAGGCGCAAAGAAGAAAGACGCGGAGGATGATCCAGAAATCTCCGGCAATCGGGGTGCGAACAAGGAGCGGCGTTTCTTGGCGCCTTCCTTTGCGTCTTTGCGTGAGACCCTTCTTTGATTGAGGCGCCCATGGACTTCCACTTCACAGACGATCAATTGAACTTCCAAGCGAGCCTCCGCAAGGTGCTCGAAAAGGAGTGCACGGCGGAACACCTGCGCGGGCTGTGGTATACGGACACCGGGCGCTCGCCCGGGCGCTGGGCGAAACTGGCCGAGTTGGGGTTGCTCGGAATGCTGGTACCCGAAGCGCACGGTGGCCTCGGGATGGACGAGGTCGATCTGGTCCTGCTGCTCGAGGAGACCGGGCGGGTGGCGCTGCCGGAGCCAGTCGTGGAAACCGCGGCGGTCGGCGCTCCGCTGCTCAGGGACACGAACCTGGGCGCTGAATGGTTACCACGGCTGGCGGCCGGCGACGCGATCGTCGCCATCGGACACGTGCTCAACCCCTGCGTCGCCGACGCGCATATTGCCGACTTGCTGCTCCTACCGCACGGTGACGCACTGCACGCCGTTCCGCGCAATGCGGTGTCGCTGCAGGGCCACGCATGCAACGATCCGTCGCGCCGTCTGTTCCGCGTCGACTGGACGCCCACCGCAGCGACGCGCCTGGTGCACGGGGCCGCGGCGCAGCGCTTGGGCGACGCGGCGTTCGACCGCGCCGCCTTGGCATGCGCCGCCCAGCAGCTGGGTCTCGGCCAGCAGATGCTCGATATGGGCGTGCGCTACGCCACTGAACGTCAACAGTTCGGCAAGCCGATCGGTTCCTACCAGGCGGTGAAGCACCTGCTCGCCAACGTGGCAGTGCGCCTCGAGTTCGCGCGACCGGTGGTCTATCGCGCCGCCTTCTCCGTCGCGCACGACACGCCCTCGCGCGCCGTCGACGTGTCGCACGCCAAGCTCGCCGCATCGGAGGCCGCGGTCCTGGCGGCAAAAACGGTTCACCAGGTGCACGGGGCCATCGGATACACCTGGGAGTGCGACCTGCACATCTGGATGAAGCGCGCCTGGGCGCTCGAGATGACCTGGGGCACCAGCGCCTGGCACCGCGCCCGTGTCGCCGCCGCCGTGATCGACGCCGTCGCCCCAGCTGAAACGTTCGGCTACAACGCACCGGTCGGCGGCAGCGCCAAAGATTGAAGCGGGGAGATCACGAAATCACGAAAGTTCGAAAGCACGAAAGGTTGAATACCAACAACTCCTTTTCGTGTTTTCGCTATTTCGTGCTTTCGTGATCTCTTCAAAGAAAACGAGGATGACGATGGGTAAGACACAGGTCCCCGCAATCGAAGGTTGGTTCACGACAGACACGCGGCAACCGCATCTTCTGGGCAGCCGCTGCACGCTGTGTAAGAGCTATTTCTTTCCAAAGGAGACACTCTTCTGCCGCAATCCCGGTTGCGCCAGCACCGAATTCGAGGAGGTGCCGCTGAGTCGAACGGGCACGATCTGGTCGTTCACCACCAATCACTACGCACCGCCGGCGCCCTACATGTCACCGGACCCGTTCGTTCCCTACACCGTAGCCGCCGTCGAGCTCGCCGAAGAGCAGATGGTGGTGCTGGGCCAGCTGGCCGCCGGCGTCGATCCGAAATCGCTGAAGGTCGGGATGCGCGTCGAGCTGGTGCTCGACACGCTGTACGAAGATGCAGCTGCCGAATATCTCGTGTGGAAGTGGAAGCCGGTGAATGGCTGATGGAAGATCGCAGATGGCCGATGGCTGGTGGCTGATCGCCTAACGGAGGCAACGAATTGAAGAGCCCAGGGCGATACGCCAACAGCCACTAACCATCAGCGAAGAGCCATCAGAAATCAGCCATCAGCCATCAGCCATCAGCGATCAGCAGGAGAAGCGGAATGAAAGAAGTAGCAATCCTCGGCGTCGGCATGCACCCATGGGGCAAGTGGGGCAGGAACTTCGTTGAGTACGGAATCAAGGCGTGTCGCGATGCGCTCAAGGATGCCGGCATCGCGTGGAAGGATGTCCAGTTCATCTCGGGGGCCGACACCGTGCGCTGCGGCTATCCCGGCTACGTCGCCGGCGCGACGTTTGCGCAAGCACTCGGCTGGTCAGGGGCGCGCGTCGCCAGCTCGTATGCCGCGTGCGCTTCTGGAGCCACCGCTATGAACGCGGCGCGCGCGCAGATTCTCGCCGGTTTCTGTGATGTCGCCCTGGTCGTCGGTGCCGACACCACGCCCAAAGGCTTCCTCGCGCCGACGGCCGGAGAGCGCAAGGACGATCCGGACTGGCTGGGGTTCCGACTGCTGGGCGCCACCAACCCAACGTACTTCGCCTTCTATGCCCGCCGCCGCATGGACGTCTACGGTGCGACCGACGCGGACTTCGCCAAGGTGAAGGTGAAGAACAGCCAGCACGGCTTGAGCAATCCCAACGCGCGCTACCGCAAGACGGTCACCGAGGACGAGGTCTTGAGCTCGCCGATGGTCTCTGACCCGTTGCGCCTGCTGGAGATCTGCGCCACCAGCGACGGCGGCGCCGCCGTCGTCCTCTGCAGCATGGAGTACGCGCGCAAACACACGAGCAAGCCGATCAGCATCGCGGCCATCTCCACGGTGACGCCTCGCTATCCCAACACGATCATCGAGATGCCGAACTTCGCCACCGACTCGGCACACAGCGCGCCGGCACCAGACATCGCGTTTCGCGATTCAATCACCACCGCAGCGTATGAAGAGGCCGGGCTCGGTCCGGAAGATTTGAGTCTGGCCGAGGTCTACGATCTCTCATCGGCGCTCGAGCTCGATTGGTATGAGAACATCGGCCTCTGCAAGCCAGGCGGAGCGGAGCGCCTGCTCAACGATGGCGACACCACCCTCGGTGGACGCGTTCCCGTCAACCCGAGCGGCGGCCTGGCCTGCTTCGGCGAAGCGGTACCGGCGCAGGCGATTGCGCAGGTGTGCGAGGTCGTCTGGCAGCTGCGCGGGCAAGCAAACGGGCGTCAGGTGGAGGGCGCCAAGGTCGGGATTACCGTCAACCAGGGATTGTTCGGGCACGGGTCGTCGGTGCTTGTGCGGCGGTAGTTGTGCTGCAGCATCGCGAGTCATGGATCTGGAACGACTCCGGCAACTGCTTGCGAAACGCCGCGTGTCGCTCCGCATCTCCGACCATGCGCTCATCGAAGCAAGAAATGACGGCCTCACAACTGACGATCTCGAAGCAACGCTGCTGGGCGGAATCGCGGTGGAGGACTACGGCGCACGCGCCCTCGTCCTGGCCTTCACCGAGGACGACAGGTTGCCGTGCCATGTCGTGTTGGAGTACCTTCCTGGAATGCGAGAGGTGACGATCGTGACAGCCTACGTCCCCGACTCGCGCGAGTGGAGGCCCGATTGGAAAACACGAAAGGGAAGACGCGAGCGGTGAGCCACTGTCAGGAGGGATGCTCGGGGCATCCGCGGCCAGATGTGATCACGCGCGTGTTTCGCCGCACCGGCAGCGCGGTCGAGGTGATCTTGGAAAATATTCCGGCTCAGGTCTGTCCGCTTTGTGGACGCGCGTTCTTTTCCGGCGCCGTTGCCAAACGGATCGACAGGGTGCTCTTCCCCTTTCACGGGCGCCACAAGAGCATCCCAAGTTTGCCCCCGGCTCGGGTCATCGTGGATTTCGTCGCAGCGGCCAAAGCGGCAGCCTGATTTTCCCGGCGCTGGAAGCAACAATGCGTGGGGTCGCCAGTCAAAACCGAACGCGGGCACGACATTACAAGCCGTACGACTCAACGGGAATGCGCATCAGACAGGGCTGCGTCGTGCGCGTCGTGGATAGTCCAGACCCCTCGGATCTTCCCCGTGACGACGAGCTGCGGACGCGACATGTCTTCCGCTACCTGGTTGGTCGATACAATCGAGTGGCTGGGTTCGGCCCGGCCGGCCACGTGGAGCTGTGCTTCCGCATTCCGAAAGGACGATTGCGCGGTCGGCATATCGTAGAGATCGAGCCAAGGCTTCTCCGAGTGCGCCGCGAAGGGTCCAACAAATTCGCATAAGGCAACGACTCCGCGAAGGCAGCTTCAGAAATTGGGTCGCTCTCGTGCCGGAGAATTGCAACTGGGACCGTAGCCTGAAGTGATTCCCATGGCGCTCGTAGATCCCGCAACCTTCGACGACCAGGCCGTCACATTGGTCTACATCGCCGGTCGCATCCGCGAAGGAAAGCAGGTCGAGCAAGCTTTGTCGGACAATGGCATCGACTACGCCGTCGATGCCGAGCCGTTCGAGAGCCGGGTGCTCGGCATTCTGCCCGTCACCTACGAAGGCGTAGGGTTTTACGTCCTCAGTGGCCAGGCGGAGCTCTCTCGCGGCGTTCTGCGCACGGCGGGCCTGCTGCAAGGTCTCGTGGAGGACGACGACGTCCTGCCGTAATCGATGCTTGTTCCCCATTGTTGCTAAACGAGCGTTTGTCTGATTAGCATCCGGCTCGTTCGCATGAAGCCACCATCGTTCGACTACGCGGCGCCGAAGACCGTTGATGACGTCATCGCCCTGCTCAAGCAGCATGAAGGCGACGCCAAGATCCTCGCCGGCGGGCAGAGTTTGATGCCGCTGCTGAACATGCGGCTGGCGCGGCCGGCGCTGCTGGTGGATCTCGCCCGCGTCGACGGGCTCGACCAGATCCGCGAAATCGACGGCAGCCTGGCGATCGGGGCCATGACGCGCCAGCGCGCCGTCGAACACTCCGAGCTGGTGCGCAGCCGCTACCCGCTACTGCACACGGCGATCCTGAACATCGCGCACCCGCAAAATCGCAACCAAGGCACGGTGGGCGGCTCGTTGGCGCACGCCGATCCCGCCGCCGAGCTGCCGGCCATCGCGCTCGCCGTGGATGCCGAGTTTCACGCCGTCGGCCCGGGCGGCGCACGCCGCATCAAGGCGGCGGACTTCTTCGTCACCTATCTCACCACCGCGCTCGAGCCCACCGAGGTGCTGACGGAGGTGCGCTTCCCTGCCCTGCCACCGCGGACCGGATGGTCCTTCATCGAGCTGGCGCGCCGCCACGGCGATTTTGCGCTCACCGGTGTCGTGGCGCGACTGGCGACGGATGCCGGCGGCCGCTGCGCAACAGCACAGATCGTTCTCTTCGGCGTCGGCACCACACCGGTTCGAGCCCGTGCGGCAGAACAGATCCTGGTTGGC
>CAZTDK010000057.1:0-15531 GCA_964611965.1 uncultured Binatia bacterium (SeqCode)
GCGTTGCTCGCCGCCGATGATGCCAGACAGATGTTGCGGGAACTCGGACGCCTGGATCAAGAATGGAAGCGCTTCGCCGTCGCGCCGCGCGAGCAGTCGCAGGTGCTGTGGCATCGCTTTCGCGCCGCCCGGGAGCAATTGCGGCGCCGGGGCGATGCCTATCTCGCCGAGAATCTTGCCAAGAAGGAGGCGCTCTGCGTCGCTGTCGAGGCGCTTGCCGACTCGACGGAGTGGAACGTCAGCGCGGCGGCGATTCGCCGGATGCAGGATGAATGGAAGCAGATCGGCCCGGTGCGCCAGCAGATCTCGGCGCCCCTCTTCGAGCGTTTTCGCGCTCCCGCCAACCAGTTTTTCGAACGACACAAGCAGTTCCGCCTGGCGCGCAAGGAACAGCGCGACGAGATGCTGGGCCGCATGCGCACGCTGTGCGAGGCGGCAGAGGCGTTGGCGGAATCCACCGAATGGGAAGTCACGGCGGCGGAGATCAAACGGCTGCAGCTCGGCGCCCAGGAGGTCTGGGGCCGCCGCCGCGTGCCGGGGCAGCGCCCTGCCGACGGGATGCGGCAAACGGACGCGTTGCGCACTCGATTCCAGGTCGCGTGCGATCGCTTCTTCGATCGCTATCGGCGGCGTGGCGATGTGGAGCTGGAGGCGAAGCTCGGAGCCTCGGAGAGCATCTTGGCGGATCTCGAGGCGCTCCGGCAGGCGCTCGCGGGGCCGGGTGCGCCGACACCGGAGGAGATCACGCAGCGGCTCAAGGAGCGCCTTGCCGAGTGGGGGCGTGTCGGCGCGCTGCCGCCGGACTGCGCACGTCCCCTCACGCAGCGTTTGCAAGCCGCCTGCGAGGCGATCGAGGCGGCTTGCGCCAACGGGCTCGCCGGCGGCGCGCTCGACGCCGAAAGCAATGTTCCGCAGCGCGAGAAGTTGTGCATCCGGCTGGAACGCTTGGCGACATCCGTGGCCAGCAGCGTCGGCGAGGCGCCACCGAGCGATCTCGCCGAACGTTTGAGGCTGGCGCTGGCGGCCAAGACCATCGGCGGGAACGCCATGCCCGCCCACCAGCAGGCACTGCGTGAGGCGATGGAAACGGCCGCGCGGCTGAGGGAAAAATGGCGGCGGCTGGGACCGGTCGTTGGCCAGCGCGCGCACGCCCTGGCGCTGCGATTCGAGAAAGCGGATGCCGAGCTCACCGCCGCTCGCGGTGCGCAGACCGTCGTGCGTAAGGCGTAGGCCGGCGATTCCTCGGCCGCGCGTCAGTGCGCTTCAAAACTGCCGTAGGAAGCGCAGGTCGTTCGTGAAGAAGAGCCGGATGTCGTTGATCTGATATTGCAACATCGCAATGCGCTCGACACCCATGCCGAAAGCGAAGCCGGACACGGATTCCGGATCATAGCCGACGGCGGCGAAGACGTTGGGATCGATGAGGCCGGAACCGAGCACCTCCAGCCAGCCGCTGCCTTTGCAGATGCGGCAGTGCGCATCGCGGCCGCCGCAGATCTGGCAGCTGATGTCGACCTCGGCACTGGGCTCGGTGAACGGAAAGAAGCTGGCGCGGAAGCGCAGGCGCGTGTCGCTGCCGAAGAGACGCTGCATGGCGAGCGTCAACACGCCCTTGAGGTCGCCGAAGGTGACGCGGCGGTCGACCATGAAGCCTTCGATCTGATGAAACATCGGGGAGTGGGTGATGTCGTTGTCGATGCGGTACGCCGCGCCAGGCACGACGACCCGCAACGGCGGCTGGCGCGTCTCCATGACGCGGATCTGCACCGGTGAGGTGTGGGTCCGCAAGACATGGTCTTCGGTGACGAAAAACGTATCCTGCATGTCACGCGCCGGGTGATCGGGGGGCACATTGAGCGCGGTGAAGTTGTGATAATCGTCCTCGATGTCCGGCCCCTCGGCGACGTCGAATCCCATGCTGACGAAGATGCTGACGATGTGTTCCATCGTTCGGGTCAACGGATGGAGACGGCCGGGGACGCGCCAGTTTCCCGGCAGCGTGACGTCGACGTGCTCGGCGGCGACCTGCCGTTCACGTGCCGCGGTACGCAGCGCCGCGAGGCTGCTCTCGACACGCTGTTCGATGTCGTCTTTGATCTCGTTGAGGTAGGCACCCAGCACGGGCCGCTCGCCGGGTGGTACGTCGCGCAGGCCGCGAACCTCTTCAGTCAACATGCCTTTGCGGCCCAGGAAGCGCACCCGCACTTGTTCCACCGCCGCGTCTTCGGACGCGACCTGCAGCGCTTCCAGCGCGTCGCGGTGAATCTGTTCGAGCCGCGCCCGCATGAGGATAGGATTGGGGAAGCTGAGGATTGGAAGGTTTGAGGATTGGAAGGTTTGAGGATTGGAAGATTGGGCCGACTCTTTCAATCCTCAAATCCTCAAATTCTCCAATCTTCCAATTTGCTGCTGCTCAGGCTGCGAGGTGCGCCTTGGCGACCTGGGCAACTTCCTGAAACCCGGCCGGGTCGCGCACGGCGAGATCCGCGAGCATCTTGCGGTCGACGCCGACGCCACCGACCTGCAACCCGTGGACGAGCTGGCTGTAGCTCAAACCGCATTGGCGCGCGGCGGCGTTGATACGGATGATCCACAAGCCGCGGAATTCGCGCTTGCGAACCTTACGGTCGCGGTAGGCGTAGCACAGCCCCTTCTCGACCGTCTCGCGGGCTTGGCGATACAACTTGCGTCGGCCACCGACGTAGCCTTTTGCCAGCTTGAGGATCTTCTTGTGACGACGACGGGCCTTGGTGCCCCTTTTTACACGCGGCATTGCTATTCTCCAGGAAAGAGTGTTCGTTTAACATCTGCGCACGGCGAGGACAAGGGGAAGCAGGGTTTCCCCTCAACACGTGGTGCGCCCACGACTTCGGGTTCCATGCTGCGGCTCCGCCACCGGCGGCGCCGTGGAACTTTCCCTTGCCGAGGTCGGACGCCGGAGACCCGACGTCTTTGACTAAAGGTACGGCGCCATCCGGCGAATTGCCCGGGCATTGGTGGCATCCACGATGCCGGCATGCCGCAGGTGACGCTTCGCCTTGCGCGTCTTTGCAGTGAGTTGGTGGCGCAAGTAGGCTTTATGACGCTTCACCTTCCCCGTTCCGGTGAGCTTGAAGCGCTTCGCGGCTCCGCGGGTAGTCTTGATCTTGGGCATAGGTCTCTCCGTTCTTGTTGCCGGTCTTAGTGGGCGGCACCCGGCACGGCTTCGCGACGCAGACGCTCGATAAAAGCATCGAGCGGGACGGCATCGGACGTTTCGCCACTGCGGCTGCGCGGTGCCACCGTCCCATTCGCGGCTTCCTTGTCTCCGATGACGAGCATATATGGCAGCTTCTCGAGTTGACCCTGGCGGATCTTGTAGCCGAGTTTTTCGTTGCGGTCATCCAGTTCGGCGCGGAATCCGGCGGCGGTAAGCCGGTTGGTCGCCTCGCGGCCCGCGGCTTCTTGCCGTTCCGTCAAGGTCAGCACGCGCACCTGCACCGGCGCGAGCCACAGCGGGAAGTTGCCGGCGGTATGCTCGAGCAGGATGGCAATGAACCGTTCGATCGAACCCAGCACGGCGCGGTGCAGCATCACGGGCGTCGCCGTGGCGCTCTCCGCCGTGACGTACTTCAATCCGAAGCGTTCCGGCATCGCGCAATCGATTTGCACCGTCGCCAGCGTCCACGAGCGTTGCAGCACGTCGCGAAAATCGAAACCGATCTTCGGGCCGTAAAAGGCGCCTTCGCCCGGCAGCACTTTGACGGCGTACCCGGCGCGCTCGGTGACGTGGTGGAGTGCGGCCTCCGCGGCGTCCCACAGTTCGAGGCGACCAAGGAACTTCTCGGGCCGCGTTTGCAGGGTGACCTCGACGGTGTCGAAGCCAAAGACCCCATACACCTCGCGGGTCATGGCGATGAACTGTTCGAGCTCCGGTTCGAGCTGTTCCGGCGTGCAATAGATGTGCGCGTCGTCTTGCGCCATCGAGCGCACGCGGGTGAGCCCCTGGAGCGTGCCCGACGGCTCGAAACGGTGCAGTCGGCTGAAGTCGGCGAAGCGCACCGGCAACTCGCGGTACGAGTACTTCCGGGTGGCGAACAGGTAGCAGTGCCCCGGGCAGTTCATCGGCTTCACGCCGTACTCGTCTTCGTCGATGTTCATGAGGAACATGTCATTGCGGAAGGCGTCGTAATGACCCGAGGTCTTCCACAGATCGGTCTTGTAGATGAGCGGTGTCACCACTTCGGTGTAACCGTATCGGCCGTACAGACTCCGCACGTACTGCACCAGCGTGTTGTACACCACCGCGCCCTTGGGGTGGAAAAACGGCGATCCCGGGGCGATCGGATGCAGCGAGAACAGGTCCAGCTGCTGGCCCAGGCGACGGTGGTCGCGCTGCTTGGCTTCCTCGATGCGCTTGAGGTGCGTTTCCAGTTGCTCTTTGCTCGGGAACGCGGTGCCGTAGATACGCTGCAGCATCTCGTTGCGCTCGTCGCCGCGCCAATAGGCGCCGGCGACGCTGGTCAGCTTGAACGCCTTGATGCGTCCGGTCGCTGGCACGTGCGGGCCGCGACACAGGTCGACGAACTCGCCTTGCCGGTACAGCGATACGACGTCCTCGGGGATGCCTTCGATGATTTCCGCCTTGTACGCTTCGCCCATCGCGCGAAACAGCTCGATGGCCGCGGCCCGGGGCATCTCTTCGCGGCGCACGGGGAGATTTTGCTTGGCGATCTCGCGCATCGCCGTTTCGATGCGTTCCAGATCCTCGGGCGTGAAGGGCTGCTCACGCTTGAAGTCGTAGTAGAAGCCATGGGCGATCACGGGACCGATGGTGATTTGGACATCCGGAAACAGGCGCTTCACCGCCTGGGCCAACAAGTGCGCCGTCGAATGGCGCAGGACGTCGATGCCGTCCGGCGAGTCGGCGGCGATGGGAACGATCGTACAGTCCTCGGACAACGGGCGTGACAGGTCGACGACACGCTCGTTGACGCGCGCCGCCACCACCTGGCCGTTCATGCTGCCGGCAGTTTTGAGCACATCGAGCACCGTGGTGCCGGCTTCGACGCGTTGCGGCTCGGCGCCGGCAGGGGTCACTGTTATTATCGCCATCGTTCGATCAGTCTTCGTCTCTTGGTGCGACCTCGTCCGCGCCTCTGCTACATTTCAGCAAGGATGAGACTGGTAGGCACGGGCGGGATTGAACCGCCGACCTCTTCCGTGTCAAGGAAGCGCTCTCCCACTGAGCTACGTGCCTGCGTGCCCCGACTGCTTCCCGAGCTCTGTTCTCGTTCCACCAATGCCCAATCGGAGTGAGGGACGCACCGAAGACCGTACCACGTACCAATTTCCCACCACACGGTCAACGCCTGGCCCTGCGGGCGGCGTCCCTTGTATGGGCCGCTCCCGTTGGTCGCTAGGGGGTGCCGTCGTGACGAGGCGAAGCCAAAGGAATATCCTCTCATTGGCAACCGCACTAGCAGGCTGCTGAAAAAAGCGGAGAGCACCCGGCGAGCGCCTCAGGGTGAGCGGAGAAGTTCAATAGATTGAGCAGGGGATCCGCTCATGCGGCTCTCGAAGCATGGGGCGGGGTTGTTCATCAGCCTGCTAGAGCGAGCGTCCAGAAACTCTTCGAATGTGGCAGCCCCTAGCGACCCAACGGGGAGCGGCCCATAGAAAAGACGCCGCCCGCAGGGCCAGGGCTAGTCGGCGAATTGTTGAGCGTCTGCCAGTTTCGCGGTGCGTAGTTGCGTTTCGGGCCGTAGCCTCGTTGCCGAGGGGCCGCTGCTTTTGCTCATCGGGGTCATCTGTCCCGTCCGTTCCGGGAGCACGACATAGCCAAAGAACACACCGGCGGCGAACAGGAATGGAATCCGCATCAAGACCGGTGCGGCCCATCCGGCGCTCGGGTCGGCCATCAGAAAACTCGCCACGCCGATCAGCGCCGCACCGATGCCGAGCGTGACCAGGTTCTCCAGCTTTGCCGCCATGATGAGGACAAAGAAGAAGAAAAAAAAGAATTCCTGGCTGGCGCGGCTCAGCAGCAGGGCGATCGAGATCATGGCGGTGTCCGACACCAGGATCGGCGCCTGCATGAGCGCGTCGAAGAAACTGAATGGAGACGCCTGGCCGAGCACGACGTTCGATGCCAGCGCGGTGAGGATCAGCACGATGACCGGCACCGGAGACGCCGCGGCGGCCGTCTCGAAGAAGGCGAGGGCGCCCGTTGCCAGGATCATCACATAGCGGATCAGCAGGAATGTCTGCTTGCGCGCGATGGCTTCCGATTCGCGGTACACGCTATGGCGCGGGTGCAACAGGCGTACCATGCCAATTTGAGCCGCCGGCCGCCTGCTCACTTCACCAACGGATGGCACTCAAGTGACGGAAGTTACCGCGTTGCCTTTTGCCGTGCGAGCCCTCTACTTCTGGATGAGGAGGCGCCATTCGGGGAGCGTGTGCTCGACATCGATAACCGCGTAACCCTCGGCCTCCGCAGCTCGCGGGATGTCGCGCGCCCCTTTGGGATCGTCGAGCCAGAGCTCGAGCATCTCCCCGTGCGCGAGCTGTTCAAGCCGCACTTTCGCCTTCGCCCAGTTCAGGGGACACTTGATGCCGCGCAAATCCAATCGTTCAGACATAGTGTGGAATTGAAGGATTGCAGGATTTGAGTATTTCAGAATTACCAAGACTCCTGCAAACCTTCAATTCTCCAATACTCAAATTCTCCAATTCTCCCATGCCCACGATGCGCCCTTTGTGGACCCTGCGGCGCTTGCTATATTCGCTCCGGCCCATGACGTCCAGCTCGGACCCTGCCGAGCGAAATGTGACACGATGCACCCCGAGCCCGACAAATACGTGCTGCGCCGTGACCTTGGTGGCCGGCGCGAAACGCATTTCCGCATCGACTACCGCGCCGAGCTCAACCCGGCGCAGTACGACGCCGTCGTCAGCGCCGACGGTCCGATCTTGGTGGTCGCCGGTGCTGGGACCGGAAAAACCCGGACCCTGGTGTACCGGGTGGCGCGCCTGGTGGAATCCGGTGTCGATCCGCTGCAGATTCTCTTGCTGACGTTCACCCGCAAGGCAGCGGGTGAAATGCTGCGCCGGGCCAGCTTGTTGTTGGACGGACGCTGCGACCGGGTTGCCGGGGGGACCTTCCATTCGTTCGCCAACAGTACGCTGCGTCGCCATGGCCGCGTGCTGGGTCTGGAAAGCAATTTCACGATTCTGGATCGCGGTGATTCCGAAGACGTGATCAACCTGCTGCGCGCGACTCTCGGCGTCGACAAGGCCGACAAGCGCTTTCCGCGCAAGCAAGCCATCGCCGAGATGTACAGCATGGCGATCAACAAGTCCGTGCTGCTGCCCCAGCTGATCGAAGATCAATACAGCCATCTGCTGGATCATCTGGAGCCGCTGGTCGAGTTGCACCAGCGCTACGCGGCCTACAAAGCCGAGCGCCAGCTGCTCGATTATGACGACCTGTTGGTCAAGCTCCGCGATTTGCTGAACGATACGGACGCCCGCGCGCGGTTGTCGCGTTCCTTCCGCTACATCATGGTCGACGAGTATCAGGATACCAACGCCCTGCAAGCCGAAATCGTGCAGCGGCTCGCCGGTGCACATGGAAACGTCATGGCCGTCGGTGACGACGCGCAGAGCATCTACTCTTTTCGCGGCGCGAACTTTCGCAACATCATGGATTTCCCGGCGCTGTTTCCGGGGACGCGCGTCATCCCCCTGGAGGAGAACTATCGCAGCACGCAGCCGATCCTGGATCTTACCAATGCCATCATCGCGGCGGCAGCGGAGCGCTATACTAAGAACCTCTTCACCTCGAAGATGCAAGGTGCCTCCCCTGTCCTCGTCGCCGCGGAGACTGAACAGTTCCAGTCACGTTTCGTCTGCCAACGCATTCTCGAGCTGCGGGAGGAGGGCGTGCCGCTCACCGACATCGCGGTGCTGTTCCGTTCGAGCTTCCATTCGTTTGATCTGGAGCTCGAGCTGACTCGGCATGACATCCCATTTGTGAAGCGTGGCGGCTTCAAGTTCATCGAGACCGCGCATATCAAAGACGTCCTGGCGCACCTGCGGATCGTTGCCAACCCGCGTGATGCGATCGCGTGGCATCGTGTCTTGCTCCTCCTCGAAGGGGTCGGTCCCAAGGCGAGCGACGAGATCATGCGGTGGACGCTGAGTGAAGGGGCACCGGCCGAACGGCTAGAGACCTTCCCGCGACGCGTCTTTTCGACGGCATTGCATGGGCTCGCCGGCCTGCTGCGGCGCTTGCAGCGCCCCCATGCCACGCCCGAAGAGCAGGTCGATGAGGTCTTGCGCTACTACGAGCCGATCCTCAAGCGCGTGCACCGCGAGGACTACCCCAAGCGGCGCAAGGATCTGGAGCAGTTCGCCACCATCGCGGCGCGCTACCGCGAGTTGGGCGCCTTGCTCACGGATATGGCCTTGGAGCCGCCAACCGACAGCATCGGTGACGTTCTCGCCGCCGAGGTCGATGAAGGCCTGCTGACATTGTCCACGATCCACTCGGCAAAGGGGTTGGAGTGGCATACTGTTTTCATCATCTGGGCGGCGGACGGCAGGTTCCCGTCGATGTACAGCATGCACGACGGCGAGCTCGAAGAGGAACGGCGGCTCATGTATGTCGCCGCCACACGTGCCAAGCAGGAGCTCTATATAACCTATCCCATCAACATCTTCGACCGCGGCCTCGGTGTGATCATGGGCCGGCCGTCACGCTTCATCGAGGACATCGCTCCTGAGCTGCTGCGACCGCTTACGCTGGTCGAGCAAGAGGCGGAATGGGAAGAGTGACCGTTCCGCGCCGCCAGGCAATGACAAACCTGTCGGTGCGGGCATTCGGGTGTCACTTGCCGTAGGCATCGGCGGATGCAAATACCCCCGTTGCAAATGGCCGGGCTCTGGGCGCAAAGATTGCTGCCAGCGTAACGCCGTGATTAACGTAAGCACAATGCGCCAACCGGGTTGGGAGACGCTCACCAGGTGGAGTCTCCGGCTGGGCTTCGCCGTGGTGGGCTTTCTGTCGGTTTACCTGCTCGTACGGGGCAACTGAGCCGTTAGCGTCTGCCGCGGTGCCCCCTTGGGCCGGCGGTGGGCGCCCATGCGGCGAAGGCGCTCGGTGTTGGGAAAAGCGCGGAGGTTTACCTCCGGTAGGTTGTCGGTCGCGCCCGTCAGCCGCCGCGCCGGCCAACCGCCAGCCAGGAGAGACCAATGGGTGGCCGCAGGTACCCCTCGAACCGCAGGAGGGGCACCAGGAGATCGTTGACGCGCGCCTGCACACCGGGAACCGAGCGCCGCTTCAAGAGCCGAGCGTTGACGAACCACCCCAAGGCACCGATCATGTTGAACGCCGAGGAATGCTCGACAGTGAAGCCGGCTGCCGCCAGCCGATCCAGGAGCTCGGCGCGCTCGTAGCGGCGGTAATGCCCGATGGCGCGATCGATCTCGCCGTAGAGGCTGCGGAGCGCCGGCACGATCAGCACGACTCGCCCGCCCGGCGCCAGGAGATCATGCAGGTGCCGTAAGGCGCCGACGTCATCCTCGACATGCTCCAGGACGTTGAGACAAATGATGCTGTCGAATCCCTCGCCCAGCTCGGCAGGCACCTCACCACCCAGATCGAATTTGCAGACACGCACGTGAGCATCGTTGCTGAACGTGTTGTGCAGCATGCGGAGGTACTTGTCCTCGATGTCGGTGGCCACGACGAGCTGGCGCGAGGCCATCTGCCGGGTCATGTTGCCGGTACCCGCGCCGACCTCGAGGACCCGGGCGCCGACGAACGGCGCCACTTGCTCCCAGAGCCAGGCGTTGTAGCGGTGCAGCGCTTCCATGCGCTGCAGGGTCTTGTACCCGGGGTCAGCGTTCTCGACGTCATCGACCACGGCATACTTGACAATCGTCCAGACTGCGACGAGCCCGTCCTTCCAGCCGATCTTCTTGCCTTCCAGGTAACTGCGACCGGCGTACGAGATCGGCACCTCATAGATGCGTGCCCGCATGCGCGCAAACTTGGCGGTCAGCTCGGGCTCGATACCGAAGCGCTGTGATCGCAAGGGCATCTGCTTCACCACCTCGGCCCGACAGGCCTTGTAGCAGGTTTCCATGTCGGTGAGGTTGAGGTTGGTGAACATATTGGACAGGAACGTGAGGAGGTGATTCCCCAGCGCGTGCCAGAAGAACAGCACGCGCCGCGGGGAGCCCGTGAAGCGAGAGCCGTAGACGACGTCGGCTTTGCCATCCAAGATCGGCTCAATGAGCTTTGGATAGTCTCCCGGGTCGTATTCGAGATCGGCATCTTGAATGATGATGATGTCGCCGGTGGCCACGGCGATGCCGTCGCGAATGCTTCCGCCCTTGCCTTGATTGCGGCTGTGCACAACCAGATGCAGCTCGTTGGTCGTTCCGTGCGCCCCCTCCCGGAGGACCCGGTCGCCCGAACTGTGCAACCCGAGTTTCGCAAGCTCGCCCAGGGTGCCGTCCGTCGAGCCGTCGTCGACGACGACGATCTCCTTGTCGAGCGGGACGTCGCAGACGCGCCGCAAGATTTCGGCAATGGTCGACCGTTCGTTGAACGCCGGCATGATGACTGAAAGCTTCACGGCTTCACCACTTACCCCTCACTCGTTACTGTCCGCCGTTGGTGATGCCAGAGAGCAGGCATCACCACAAGCACGATTTTCTTGCTGCGGGGCGGGGGCCGCGGTATGAGTGCGATGTGCCGCCCAGACTTCCGGTGCGCGCAGCAGCTGTGGTCCTTGTCTGCGGTCTGAGCGCCTGCGTGTCGTTTCCGCCCGCGATCACGGGGGTGACCGTCTTTCCGGTCGACGCCGAAGGGCAGCCACGCGGCGTGAGTCTCTGCCGCACCGCCGCGCAGCCGCCCATTCCAGTGATCGGGGTGCGCCCCGGGTTGAATCCGCGGCAAGGTGCGCTGTGGCTCAACGACCCCGCGACCGGGCTGGTGCGGATCACGCTGGCACGCGGCCTACAGAATTTCGTCCTGTTTTGTGCGCGCCTCGACGCGAGTGATCACTTCGTCATCGCCGTCTACCTTGATGACGAGCCCGCTCCGTCGCTGACCGCGCTGGTGGACGGGCATCCTTCTCAAGCCGTCGGCGCGACCCCAGCCCCTCTGGTGCGCGGCCTCGATGGCACCCTCACCGCCAATCACTCCGCGCGCAGCGTGGTCCGCGACGGCTATCGAGTGACGCTGCGCGGCGCGGCATTCCCGCTGGACGGAATCTCCGTCGACCCGCTCAGTCCGTGGGTCCTGGCGCCCGACGGCATCAACGACCTTAGCGGGATCCTGACGCTGGATGTGCAGCCGGCATAGACGACAAAACTCTCACGCAAAGGCGCAAAGACGCAAAGCTGAGGAATTGGAGAGAGGATGTGCCTTCCCAAGCGCATTCCCCATGATGATGCTTCTTGAGTACAGATCTCTTGGTGCTCTGCGTCCTTTGCGCCTTTACGTGAGCTTGCTTTCTGTGACACGAAGTTAGGTTAGAATCGCGCGACAGCGTTGTAGTATCCACGGACGCTGGCGATGCGCTCGCCGTTGAAGTGAATGAGAAACACACCCTCCAGCGGTTTCGTCGCCGTTCCCCCGCCGACGTCCGTTGCCGACCATTCGACAGCCAGGAACTCGCTGTTCCCGCTTACGCGACGCACCTCGTAATGGCTCGCGGGAGTGGCATTCCACAGAGATACGAAAAAGAAGGTGATCGCCTGACCGGAGAGCGGCTTTCCAGTCAGCGGATCCTGATACGTGGCGGCGGGATCCAGGAGGGGCGTGACCTGTTGGATCCGATGGCTGTTGAGCGACTCGATCCACGCATTCGCCCAGCGCGCCGGTTGCTCCGGTGGGTGGGGCGAGCCGCAGCCGATCGCCATGCACAGCAGGCCGATGCAGATCCACACGCGGAGTGAACGACCTGGGCCTTCTTCTTCGTGGCGCTGCGGCTCTTGTTTCATCGGGCTAGCTGAGGGCGAGCGCGTGTTGGCTCAATGCCGCGGCAATCACGGCAGCGGGCTCACGTATTCCCACAGGGGCACTTTCTCGCCCATCGGTGTCACTGTCGTCAACACTGCCAGGACCGTTGGTTCCGGTGGCTGCGTGACGACGGTAATGACGATTTCATCGTCGGGCTGCGCGATGAAATCGAGTCGCTTCTCATAGCCCTCGTCCTTCACTGTTTCGCCGCGCGTCGTGGTGATTTCTGCGGCGCCGTTAAAGAAGAGCCGTAGCTCTTGCGTGGGCCCGAGCCACCGTCCGTGCCAGCGATGCGTAATCGGTTCCTTGCATTTCATGGTCTCGAAGCCCAGATGCACGTGATAGAGGACGGGAACCCGGGTATGCCGGTCTTCGCCGCCGCAATGCGCCTCGTAGGTCCAGCCGTGCTCGAGCAACCAGGACCAGTCGTCCGACTCCAGCGTTACGGTGAAGGCGCCGCCAAAGGCGTGGACGCGTTCCGGTCCCAGGATGTGCTCATAGAACAGCAGCAAGGGCGCGGCGATGCGATCGAAGGCATAGATGGTGGCCGCGCCTGTGGGTGGCACCCAATTCTCGACCGTGTGCACCTCATAGTCGTCATCGACGAGCGTGCGCGGCCCGAACTGATAGCGCAAGTGTTTCATGAGCACGATATGCGGATGCGGCGGGAGCGGCAGGCTCTCGACAACTGCGGTGCGCTGCGAATCAAAGATGCTTTGGCTCTCCACCGGCCAGAATTCCGGTGAGAAGAACAGCCGCACACTCTGCACGCTGCCAACCACTACCACCAGCAACGCGATCGGGTTGCGCAGCCGTCGCCACGGCACGAGATCGACGGCGCACGCCGCCGCCATGGCGATGAACGGATAGGCCATCATCATGCGGTGGGTGCTGGCAAACAGGCCCTTGCTGACGACCGCCGGCGCCAGCCCGCCGAGAAACCCCGCCCAGAGAAAGAGACTACGGCGCACGCCGGTGAATGAGCCGATCAATGCGAGCGCCAGGAACCACGGCGGGTGCATGGCTGCGGAACGGATCGTGAACCAGTCATCCCGGCCGACCGGGTGGACCAACGCCTGCAGCGCGCCGACGGTGCTCGCCCCCAGCGCGGCGACGCGGTCGCTCGTGGACGCCGCGGCGGCTCCGTCCCCCGGAAAGCTCGTAAAGCCGATGCCGGCATATTGTTGGGGACCGAGCACGAATGGCAACCAGCCGATGATGCCGAGGATCAGGATCGCCAGACAGAAGAGACGATATCGTCCCCGCGCCAGTACCACGGCGACGAGCGCCATCGGCACCATGACCCGGGCGGCAATGTAGTCGTACAACAGCGCTGACAGTGCGACGCTCCCGAACGCCACCTCGGCCCAGCCGCCCCGCGCCCAGATCAAGCGGATCAACGCGGCGAGCAACAGCAGCTCATGAAACACCATCTCGCCGCCCAGGGAGATACGTCCGAAAAACATCGACCATGGGAAGGCGGCAACGGCGGCGCTGACGATGAAGCTCGATGCGACGCGCAGACCCAACGCGCGACCGACGGCAAAAGCCGCTGCCACGGCGAGGATACTGGTGACGAGGGAGTAGCTGCGGATTGCCCACCGCGTGGGGCCGACCAGCGGCACCAATTGCGCTTCAAAGAGAGAGCCGAGCAGCATGGGAATGCCAATGCAGCTCTCACCGAAGATATTGCCGTTGCGCAAGGCCTCGCCCGAGCAACGCAAGAACTTGGGCTCATCCTCAATCATCCCGCGCGGGATGTCGGGCGTCGACCAAATGCGCGTGGCCAGCGCGACGCTGCACAAGGCCGCGATACCAATGAACGCCACCGCCGGTTCCCGGCGCAGCAGCCACCACAGCGTGCCGAGGTAGATCAGGCACGTTCCAATCGCGAGAGCTGGGGCCAACACGGATCCTCTACCTGACTGAACGCACGGGTGGGTCTCTAGCAAGCGGCGGCAGAAGTTTCAGGGCCACGGCCAGTAGACGACACTGGCCCCAGGCGCGATCAGGGCGCGGCGTTGTCCTGGTGCCGCGCGGTATCGGAGATCGGAGCCGCGGCGGCCGTGGCTGCGCCGGGCTCGCCGTCGTCGAGGATGGGGGCCACCGACTCCCACAGCGGCACCCGCTCGATGCCATGGATGCGCTCCATGAGGCGCGCAGTGGCGGAGGTGTCCGGCGGCGGCGTCACCAGCGTTACCTGCACCGTATCACCCGGCTCGACGTGGAAATCGACGGACAGCGCCTGACCGTGACGCTGGAGGGCGACCCCGCGCGACGTCTCTACCGCGACGTCCCCGTTGCAGTGCAGACGCAGGTCGGCGGGCGCGCCCTGCCATCGACCATGCCATGTGTGGGTGAGTGGGACGTCACACTGCAGGTTCGCGAAGCCCAACATGACCGAGTAGAACGTCGGCACGACGGCACGTCTGACATCGGCCCCGCAGCGCGTCGTGTAGGCCCAGCCGTGTTGCGCGATCCACGACCACTGCCGCGCCTCCAGGGAGACGGTGAAGGCGGTGCCGAAGGGCCGCACCCGTTCGGCACCGACGAGTTGCTCGTAGAACGGTCGCAGCGGCGCTTCCTGCGGATCGAAGACGTAGAGCAACGCCACGCCGTCCCGCGGCAGCCAATTGCCGGCGCTATGCGTCTCGTAGTCGGTATCCAGCAATCCCCGCGGCCCAAAATAATAGCCGAGATGTCGCGATACGATGAAATGCGGATGCGGTGCCGGGGGCAACGACTCGACGACATCCGTGCGGTCGGGGCTGAACACCAGGCGTGAGTCATAGGGCCAAAACGCCGTCGAGAAATACGACCGGACTCCCCAAGCGCCGGCAAGTGCGGCGACGGCGAGTGTCGCCAACGCGCGCCCGACGCGCGTTGGCGTGAGATTGAGGGCGCACCCGATGGCAATCGCGATGACCGGGAACGCCATCAGCATGCGGTGCGCGCTCGGCAACTCGCCCTCGCTGAAAACCGAGGGTGCCAGCCCGCCGAGAAACGCTGCCCAGAGGAAGAGCCCGCGCCGCACACCGGTCAGCGAGCCGACCGTTGCGAGCCCGAGCAGCCATGGCGCATGAACACTGACGGCGCGGATCGTGAACCAACTGTCGCGGCCGGTGGGCGGCGGCACGAGCGCGCGCACCGTCCTTTGGGCGCTGAGCGACAGCGCTGCGACGGCGTTGGTGTACGCCGGCGTCAGCCCGATCACCGCGTTCGGAGCATTGCCCACCAGGTAGGGTACCCACCCGACGAACGCCAGCCCGAGCACCGCCACGCACCAGAGACGGTTGCGGCCACGCGCCAGCACCGCCGCGACCAGGGGCATCGGGACCATCGCTCGTCCACAGAAGTAGTCGTGCAGCAATCCGCACAGGCCGAGGGCGCCGACGAGGACGTCGGGCCATGCTCCGGTCATGACGACCAGACGCGCCAACGCCGCCAGCAAGAGCATCTGATGGAACACCAACTCGCCGCCGAGTGCGATGCGGCCGAAGAAGATCGACCAC
>CAZTDK010000058.1:0-15398 GCA_964611965.1 uncultured Binatia bacterium (SeqCode)
CGCACGGGATCGAAGATCGAAGCGCCGACGATCGCGCGGCTGGCGGATCTCGAGCCCATCGTCGGTCTCAAGGAATCCACCGGCTCCCTCGACGAGGTGCAGGAAGTGATTCGGCTGTGCGGTGACCGTATCGAAGTCTACTCGGGAGACGACGCACTCACCTTGCCGATCATGGCCGTCGGTGGAGTGGGGGTGATCTCAGTGGCGGCCAACGCGATTCCCAAACAATCCGCCGAGATGGCGCGTGCCGCGCTTGCCGGCGATTGGACCACCGCCCGGCGTCTGCACTATGACATGCTGCCGTTCGGGCGGGTGCTCTTTCTCGAAACCAACCCGATCCCGATCAAGGCAGCCATGGCGATGATGGGCTACTGTCGCGACGAGTTGCGCCTGCCGATGCTCCCGATGAGCGAGGCGCCGCGCGCCAGGCTGCGCAGCGTCATGCAGCAGTTCGGGCTGGTGTGATCGTGAGACGGTGGTTCTTCTACCCTCCCGTTCTTCGTAGCGGCGCAGCCCGCTGCGCCAGGCTGGCGTTTGATGAGGTGCAGCAATCCTCTTCGAGGTGGGGGGAGCCGGCTTCCAGCCGGCTTGGCTACGTTAGCCGGGAGCTTCGAGCCCCCGGGCGGCTGTGATCGTACGAGCTGAGGAGTTCGTCTGATGGCAACGAAGATCGTCGTTTGTGGCGCCGCCGGGCGCATGGGCAAGACCCTGGTCACATTGATCACGCAGACCGACGGCGCGCAGCTGGTCGGCGCCGTCGAAGCGGTCGGCAATCCAGCCCTTGGCAAAGACGCCGGCGACGTGGCCGGCGTCGGCACGCTCGGCATCAAGGTCACCGATGACTTCGCGGCGCTGGCGGCGGCTGACGTGGTCACGCTCGACTTCACCAACGCCGCGGCGGCGCTCGAACATTTGCACGCCGCGGTGCAGCAACGCAGCCCCATCGTGATCGGCTCCACCGGCTTCACGCCGCCGCAACTCGCCGAGTTGGATACGCTGGCACCGCAGACGCGCTCCGTCATTGCGTCGAACATGAGCATCGGGATCACGGTGCTGTTGCGTCTCGTCCGTGAGGCGGCGCTCGCGCTCGGTCCGGAGTTCGATCCCGAGATCGTCGAAATGCATCACAAATTGAAAATCGATGCACCGAGCGGCACGGCGCTGTCTTTGGGCCGCGCCGTCGCCGGCGCCACGGGCCGCGATTTCGCCACTGATCCGGTGTACGGCCGTGAAGGCATCCTCGGCAAACGGCCGCAGAAGGAGCTCGGCATCCTCTCATTGCGCGGCGGCGACGTCATCGGTGATCACACAGTAATCTTCGCCGGCATCGGCGAACGCCTGGAGTTGACGCATCGCGCCCAAAGCCGCGACTGTCTTGCCCGCGGCGCGATTCGCGCCGCACTGTGGCTCGTCCAGCAGCCGGTCGGACGCTACGGCATGGCCGACGTGCTCGGGTTGGGATGAGAGAATTTGAGGATTGGAGAATTTGAGAATTTCAGGATTTGAGGGATTTGAAGGGCTGGACGGACGGATCCTCCAATTCCCCAATTCTCAAACTCTCCAATCCTCAAATTCTCCAATCCTCACAGCGTCCCATCAGCAAGCATATCGACCGGGTCGCGCAGATCCAGGGCGCCAAGGTAGCCGCCGCCGTGCACCAACGCGTCATGCGCGGCGTAGCCGAGCAGCTCCTGCGCCTGGCGGGGTAATGTGCGAGCGATCTGTGGCGGGGTCGCCAGATAGTGATTCTCTTCCGTGCGCAGCCAGCCGAGCACGTAGCTCAGGTGCATGCCGCGTCGCCACTGATCCGCCGTCGAGTTTGGCCCGGCGCCATGCAGCGTCGATCCGAGGTAGATCACCGCGGCGCCCGCGGGCATCGCGGCAACCGCAAATTCATCCGCCTCGGGCATGCGTTCCCAGTCCCAGCGGTGGCTCCCGGGAATAACGCGCGTTGCGCCGTTCTCGGCGGTGAAATCGACGAGCGCAATGACCGAGGCCACCTGCAACTCGGGATGCGGCCGCGGCACGTGGATCCACACCAACTCGTCACGGTGAATGTACTGCTGCTCGGCACCCGGCCCGCGGTCGAGGATGTGCGCCAGGTTCAGCTGGTAGCGGGCGCACGTGGGACCCAGGATCGCGTCGCTCACACCCAAGAGGATCGGGTGAGTGAGGACATCGGTAACGAAGGTGCGCGATTTCGATGCCACCGCGGTGATGTGCCGGGTGCGTGTCCCGAAGAAGAAGTCGAGCGCCGGGTTCAAGAACGTCCGGTCGGGGCGCGTCTGCGCCAGCAGGGGCGTGATTTCCGCGTTGAAGCGCTCCAGCGTGGCGGAATTCAGCAGACCCTCGACGATGACGCCGCCGTTTTCGTGCAGCGCGGCGACGATGGCCTCGATGGGATCACTCGCCTGCAGATGAATCAATGAAGGTGGCATGGGGAAAGGCTACCGGAAAACCGATCAAGACAACAGACGACAGAGCCCGGCGGACTCTTGGAGCCGGCGCGCCCTCACACCGCTCTTCGGCGGCGACGCCAGCATTCGGAACACGAGCCGATGGCAGCCCGGCTCCATCCATGCGCATTGACGAGCGCGGAGCCGGCAGATAGTTGGGATTGCCATGGTGGACTTGAAGCACGGGAGCGTTCAGGCCAATGGTTTACGGTTCGCGACCCTGGAGGCCGGCGATGGCCCGCTGGTGCTGTGCCTGCACGGCTTTCCCGACACAGCGTATTCCTTCCACCATCAGCTTCCAGCGCTGGCAGCGGCTGGGTTTCGTGCCGTGGCGCCGTTCATGCGCGGCTATGCGCCGACTGAGATCCCGGTGGATGGACGTTATCAGAGCGCCGTATTGGCGCAGGACGCGGTCGAGCTCATCGGGGCGCTCGGGTATGCCTCCGCGGCGATCATTGGGCACGACTGGGGGGCGATTGCTGCCTATGGCGCCGCGGTGCTGGCGCCCGAGAAGATCACCAAGCTCGTCGCGGCTGCGGTGCCGCATGGACCGGCGGTACTCAACGCCTTTCTCAGCAGCTACGACCAGCAACAGCGGTCGTGGTACATGTTCTTCTTCCAGACGCCGTTTGCTGACACCGCGGTGGCCTTTGACGATTTCCATTTTCTCGAGCGGCTCTGGCAGGACTGGTCGCCGGGCTGGCGATACGGCGCCGACGACCTGGAAGCCTTGAAGACCAGTTTTCGTGCCCCCGGCGTGTTGCAGGCAGCGCTCGGCTACTACCGTTGCACATTGAATCCCGCCAACCAGGACCCGGCATTGGCTGACTTGCAGACCCAGATCAGCATGTCACCCATCGAGGTACCGGCGCTCATCGTGTACGGCGCGCGCGATGGCTGCATGGGCGTGGAGCTGCTCGACGGCATGGAGATGATGTTTCCGCGTGGCCTGCAGAAGGTGGTCCTCGCGGATGCCGGGCATTTCGTGCATCAGGAGCAGCCGGAACGCGTCAACCGCGAGGTGGTCGCCTTTCTGCGAACCCCGTGAGGAGCTGAAGCCGGCGTGCCCTCACGCCGCTCTTCCGCTTTGGCGCAAGCCTTCCGGAACGCGGGCCGGGGGCGGCCCGGCTCCGTCTTCCGCGGTGCATTGACCACGGCCGGCAACGCGGATAGTTGGAAGTAGCTGGCCCTTGCGCGGGCAACTCATGGAGCAAGATGATGCGTGAGCTGAGAGAGGCTGTGCTGGTCGGGTATGTGCGGACACCGTTTGGCCGGGCGGACCCGCAGCGCGGCTGCTTCCGCAATCTGCGCTCCGATGATCTGGCGGCCATCGTGCTGCAGGACATCCTCAGACGCACCGGCGTCGCCGCCAAGGATGTGGATGGCGTCATCCTGGGCGCCGTCGAGATGATGGGAGAGCAGGCACACCCGGGAACGACCATCCCCTTTCTGGCCGGCTTTCCGCCGCACGTCACCGGCCTCAGTGTCGAGCGCGCCTGCACGACGGCCATGATGTCCATACATATCGCCACCATGAATATTCAAACCAGTCAAGGTGACGTATACATCGCCGGCGGGCTCGACAGCATGACGCATTTCCGCATCCCGGTGATCAAAGACGGCATGGACATGAACGAGGTCATCAGCCAGGGCGGCACCATGCTCTCGACCATGAATCCGAACCCGCGCATGGCGGAGATGATCAACCTCATCGAGCTGAACGGTGGCCAGGGTGCAGAGCGCCTGTGCGAGCGCTTCGACATTTCGCGGGCCGACATGGACGCCTGGGCGTTCGCCAGCCACCAGCGTGCGGTCGCGGCGCGGCAGCGGCTCAAGGAGGAGATCGTACCCGTCGACGGGATACTGCCCGACGGCACGACGGCCCCCATCGACTACGACCAGGGGCCGCGGCCGGACACGACCTTGGAGAAGATCAGCAGCCTGATGCCGATCTATCGGCCGGACGGTCGCATCAGCGCCGCCACCGCATCGGGCCAGGCGGATGGGGCGGCCGTGTGTCTGCTGATGTCGCGGGAGCGCGCCCGGTCGCTCGGGCTCACCCCGCTGGCCCGCATCCACACCATCGCCACCGGTGCGTGCGCGCCCACCGATCTCATCTACTCGGCGATTCCGGCCACGCACCGCGCACTCGAGCGCTCCGGATTGGGGATGCGGGATCTCGACGTCATCGAGGTCAACGAAGCGTTTGCCTGTGCGCCGCTCGCGTTGATGCGCGAGTTCAAGATGCCGGACCGCAGCGCCGACAAGATCAACGTCAACGGCGGCGCCTGTGCCATCGGTCATCCGGTGGGCGCATCGGGCGCACGGCTGGTCGGCACCTTGGCAATGGAGATGCGGCGGCGCCAGGCGCACTGCGGCTTGGCGACGATCTGCGGGGGAATGGGACAAGGAGCCGCAACGATCCTCGAAGCGCTATGAGCGACCGGTCGATAGCCGCGGCGCGCAAGACGATGGTCGACGAGTTGGTCGCGCGGCGCATCATCCGCACGCCCGCTGTCGAGCGGGCATTCCGCAGCGTCCCGCGACATGCCTTCCTGCCGGAGCCCTTCGTCCTGCCGACAAATCCTCTGCTCACCGAGGTGGTCGAAACCTCCGATCCTTGCCGAGTCTACGCCGACACGCTCGTGATGGTGAAACGCGAGAAGAGTATCAACTGCGGCGCACCGAGCGTGTGCGCCGCGCAACTCGAGCAGCTGGCGCCGGCCGAGGGGATGCGGGTGCTGCACGTGGGGACGGGCTCCGGATACTACACGGCAATCCTCGCGGAGTTGGTGGGTGAACGCGGGACGGTGGTGGGCATCGAGTACGAGCCCGATCTCGTCGAGATGAGTGCCGCGCATCTGGCAGGTGCCGGCTACACCAATGTGACGGTGCTCGAAGGCGACGGTGCCGCGGGAATCCCCGAAGCCGCGCCGTTCGATCGCATTCTCGTCAGTGCCGGATGTGCGGACATCGCGTCGGCGTGGGTGGCGCAACTCGGTGACGATGGCCGGCTCGTCTTCCCGCTTTGCCACGCCAGCGTGCTTGGCCCGCACATCACGAGCGGGGCGATGCTCACGGTCCAGAAGGTAGACACGCGGCTCTGGGCGGAATTCCTCGGCCCCGTGGTCTTTGTGGCGATGCAAGGCATGCTGCAACCGGCGGGCAATCAAGCACCGCTGGCGGATGCGCTGCAACGCTGGTTTGCGCTCGAGGAGTTCTTACGCACGGAGCTGCCGATCCGCATCCTGATGAAGCCGGCCGATGCGCCGGTGCCACAGCAGTCGAGCGTGCCGTGGCTCCTGGAAACCGCCAACGCCTTCATGTGGGTGGAGACGAACTGAAGAAAGTGCTGAGTCTTGAGTAGAGGAGTAGGAGGCTCTCTCTTCCTCTCGGGACTCGCGACTCAGCACTCAGGACTAGTTACATGGGCGGAACGGCTGGGCTCTGGCTGGACTTCTTCTCGGCTTGGCGGCGACGGCGTTCGCGTTTCTTCTCAGATTCGGCTTTCGACTGCTCGCCGCGATCGGTGAGCTCGATGACCGACATATGCGCGGCATCGCCGTGGCGGTTTCCGACTTTGACGATGCGGGTGTAGCCGCCGGCGCGTTCGCGGAAGCGCTCCGCCACCTCGGTGAAGAGTTTCGTCACCACGCTGCGGCGGCGGATGTAGGCGGCGGCGCGCCGACGTGCGTGCAAGCTCCCACGCTTGGCAAGGGTGATCATCCGATCGGCCACACGCCGCAACTCCTTTGCTTTGGCGTCCGTCGTCTGCACGTGCTCGTGCTCGAGCAACGAGGTCACCAGATTGCGGAAGAGCGCTTTGCGATGCGCACTCGTGCGATTGAGCTTTCGTCCTGACTTCAAGTGTCTCATAGTCGGGCTGCGCCCAGCGTCCTTTCAGCGCGACCGCTCTCCGTTGGGTCGCTATGCGGTGCCTTGGCAAACAATTGAGTCAGGCGCAACATGTTCCCCATCTCGAAGCGGACGGCTTGTCGGTGCGCCTCAGGCGCTCTCCTTCTCCTTCGCCCAGCGGGCATCGAGCTCGCCTCGCGGCGGGAAGTTTTGGATCTGCATACCGAAGTCGAGACCCATTTCACGCAGAATCTCTTTGATCTCGTTCAGCGACTTGCGACCGAAGTTCTTGGTCTTGAGCATCTCGGCTTCGCTCTTCTGCACCAGCTCGCCGATATACTTGATCCCGGCGTTCTGCAGGCAATTGGCCGAGCGCACCGACAGCTCGAGCTCGGCAACGCTGCGGAACAGGTTCTCGTTGAGGCTCGGATGGCGTTGCTCGGGGGTTTCCGCGCTCTCCGGAGTCTCTTCGAAGTTGACGAAGATCGACAGCTGATCCTGAAGGATGCGCGCCGCGTAGGCGATGGCATCGTCCGGCCGGACGCTGCCATCGGTCCACACCTCGAGGTTGAGCTTTTCGTAGTCGGTGCGTTGGCCGACACGCGCGTTGGTGATCGTGGTATTCACCTTGCGAATCGGCGAGAAGATGGCGTCGATGGGGATGGTCCCGACCGGCGCATCCTCGTCCTTGTTGCGCTCGGCCGGCACGTAGCCGCGGCCGACTTTGATCGTCAACTCGACGTCGAGCTTGCCCTCTTTGGAAAGCGTCGCGATGTGCAGATCGGGGTTGAGGATCTCGACGTTGGGGCCGGCTTTGATGTCGCCGGCTTTGACGACGCCTTCGCCTTTGGCTTCGATCCGCGCCGTGTCTTGCACGCCGTCCTGCAGCTTGAGACGGACCTCCTTCAAGTTGAGGATCAGATCGGTGACGTCTTCGCGCACCCCCGGAATCGTCGAGAATTCATGCAGGACGCCCTTGAGCTTCACTGCCGAGATGGCGGCACCCTGAAGCGAGGACAGCAGGATGCGCCGCAGAGAATTGCCGATCGTGATTCCGAAGCCACGTTCGAAGGGTTCGCCCACGAACTTCCCATAGGTGGGCGTGAGGTTGCGGTCCTCGGCATCGAGTCTCTTCGGCTTGATCAAGTCACGCCAATTGCGTTGCGGCAACATAATAATAAACCTCCACTAGGCGTTCGACGGAGCAGTTTACTTGGAGTACAGCTCCACAACCAACTTCTCGTTGATCGGCATGGTCAGGTCGGCACGAGTGGGCAGCGCCCGGACCCGAGCGCTGAACGCCTCTCGTTGTATTTCCAGCCAGTCGGGCACCCCGCGTCGCTCGGCTTGTTCGAGCGCCTCCAAAATGCGGGTGACCGTGCGGCTGCGCTCGCGCACGCTCACCGTCTGGCCTGGGCGCACCAGGTACGACGGAATATCGACCTTCTTGCCCTCGACCAGGAAGTGGCCGTGACGCACCAACTGGCGGGCCTCCGCCCGCGACGTCGCGAAGCCCATCCGGTACACCATGTTGTCGAGGCGCTGCTCCAACAACAGGAGCAACGTCTCGCCGGTGATGCCACGGGAGCGTTCGGCGAGCGTAAAGTAGCGGCGGAACTGGCGCTCCATGAGGCCGTACATGCGCTTCACCTTCTGCTTCTCGCGCAACTGGACGGCATACTCGGAGAACTTGGTGCGCCCCTGGCCGTGAACACCGGGCGGGTAGTTACGCCGCTCGATGGCGCACTTGTCCGTATAGCAGCGCTCACCCTTGAGAAAGAGCTTCAAGCCTTCACGCCGGCAGAGCCGGCAGACCGAATCGGTATAACGAGCCAACGAGGATCCTCCTTACACCCGCCGCCGTTTCGGCGGCCGACAACCGTTGTGTGGAATAGGCGTGACGTCCTTGATCAGGCTCACGGCGAAGCCTGCCGCCTGCAACGAGCGCAGTGCCGACTCGCGACCTGCCCCTGGACCTTTCACGAACACCTGCACCGTTCGCACGCCGGCATCCATCGCCTTCTTGGCGGCGGCTTCAGCAGCCAGCTGCGCGGCAAACGGCGTACCCTTGCGCGATCCTTTGAAGCCGACCGAACCGGCGCTCGACCACGCCACCACGTTACCCGCCGGGTCGGAAATCGTGATGATGGTATTGTTGAACGTCGAGTGGATATGGGCGACGCCCTCGCTCACCATCTTGCGCGCCTTCTTGCCGCGCTTCGGTGTCGCGGCCGGCTTTTCCGCCGGTTTTTCTTCGCTTTGATCTTTCGCCATGAATCAGCTCCTCATCATCAGGCCGCGTCGAGCGTCCTGTATCCGGTCCGCCATGCGACTACCCTTTTGAAGGAGGCGGCTTCTTGCCCGCGATGGCACGCCGCGGGCCCTTGCGAGTGCGCGAGTTCGTATGCGTCCGTTGCCCGCGCACCGGCAGATTGCGGCGATGCCGCAGTCCACGATAGGTGCCGACGTCCATCAAGCGCTTGATGTTGGTGGCCACCTCGCGACGCAGGTCGCCCTCGACCTTGCAGCTGCCATCAATGAGCTGACGGATCTTGACGATCTCGTCATCACTGAGGGCGTCGCTTTTCTTGTCGCGATCAACACCGGCCTCCGTCAGGATCTTGCGTGCCGACGACACGCCGATCCCGAAGATATACGTCAGCGCGACTTCCATCCGCTTGTTTCGTGGTAGATCCACTCCTGCGATACGTGCCATGGCTCCTCGTTCCGTCCCCGGGCTTACCCTTGGCGCTGCTTGTGCCGGGGGTTACTGCACAGCACCCGCACGACACCCGCACGCCGGACGATCTTGCACTTCTTGCAGACCACTTTGACTGATGCTCGCACTTTCACGTTCAACTCCGTTCGTTGGTCCCGCGTACCGCGCCCTATAGTTGACTCAGGACGTAGGGTCCCCTCTCGGTGACCGCCACTGAATGTTCGAAGTGGGCGGAGCGGCTGCCATCTCGGGTCACCGCGGTCCATCCATCTTCTTTGATGATGACATCCGGGCCACCCATGTTGACCATCGGCTCGATCGCCAGCACCATACCCTCGCGCAAGCGCACGCCGCGATCCCGCTGTCCAAAGTTGGGCACCTGCGGTTCCTCGTGCAAGCGTTTGCCGATGCCGTGGCCGACGAAATCACGCACCACGGAGAACCCGTCGCTTTCAGCGCGTTCCTGGATGGCTGCCGACACGGTGCCCATGCGGTTGCCGACCACCACCTCGGCGATACCGGCCATCAGCGCCTCCTGGGTAGCGCGCATGAGTCGCTCGGCCTCGCGATCGACGGTCCCGACCGCCACCGTCACCGCGGCATCGCCGTAGAACCCGCGATAGCACACGCCGAAGTCGAGGCTCACGATATCGCCTTCTTTGAGCGCGCGGCGTTCCGAGGGAATGGCGTGGACGATCTCCTCATTGATCGAGATGCACACGCTGCGCGGAAACACTCGGCCGTGCACCTCATAGCCCTTGAACGCCGGCAGCGCACCACGACGACGCGTCATCTCCTCGGCGACGCGATCGAGTTCGGCGGTGGTGACCCCCGGGGCGACCCGCGCGCGGAGCTCGGCCAGCACCTCCGCCACGATGACATTGGCGGCGCGCATGATCTCGATCTCGTCGTGTGACTTCAAGAAAATCATTGGTGCTTCTGAACCTGCGCGAGGATGCGACCGAATACCTGCTCCCGCGTCCCCACGCCGTCGACTTCACGCAGCAGCCCGCGCTCACGGTACTTATTCATCACCGGCGTGGTCTGCCGATCATACACCGCGAGGCGGGCGAGGATCGTATCTTCCCGATCGTCGTCCCGCTGGTACAGCTCACCGCCGCACTTGTTGCAGCTCCCCGCAGCGCGCGGTGGATCGAAGACGACATGATACATCGTCCCGCACTCACGGCAGGTGCGGCGCCCACTCAAGCGCTTCACCAGATCGTCACGCGGCACCTGAATGCTGGTCACGTCATCAACCTCGGTCTGCATACCACGCAGCAAGGCGCACAAGGCCTCCGCCTGCGCCAGCGTGCGCGGGAACCCATCAAGGATGAATCCGTTCCGTGAGTCGTCTTGTCGCAAGCGTTCCTCTATCGTTCCCAGCAATACCTCGTCGGGGACCAACTCGCCGCGGTCCATGTAGCGTTTCGCTTGCACACCGAGCGGCGTTTCCTCCTTCACCGCGATCCGCAGGAGATCGCCGGAGGAGATGTGTCGGACCTGAAAATGTTCTTCCAATAGTATCGCCTGCGTCCCCTTCCCAGCACCCGGGGGACCCATCAGAATCATACGCACGGGGGGCCCTACTCGTCTATCCGCGCCGGCCGCGCAGCCGCCCTTTTTTCATGAAGCCTTGGTAGCTCCGGGTCAGCATATGCGTTTCGATTTGCGACATGGTGTCGAGCGCCACACCGACCACGATCAGCAGCGCCGTGCCACCGAAGTAAAAGGGGACATTGAAACGCCGGATGAGAATTGCCGGGAGCACACACACCAACGACACATACAGCGCCCCGCCGAGGGTAATGCGCGCCAGAATCCGGTCGATGTACTCGGCGGTGCGTGGTCCGGGCCGGATCCCCGGGATGTAGCCCCCGAACTTTTTCATGTTGTCCGCAACGTCGGTCGTATTGAACGTCACGGCCGTATAGAAGTAGCAGAAGAAGATGATCAATCCCACATAGAGGATATCGTAGAACCAGCCGCCCGGCTGGAGGTACAACGCCGCCGTCTGCGCCCAGGGATGATCGACGAAGCTGGCGATCGTGCCCGGGAAAACCAGCAGTGACGACGCAAAGATCGGCGGGATGACTCCCGATGTGTTGACCTTCAACGGCAGGTGCGAACTTTGTCCGCCGTACATCCGGCGTCCAACGACACGCTTGGCGTACTGCACCGAGACACGCCGCTGGCCGCGTTCCATGAAAATGATGAACGCCACCACACCCACCATGAACGCCAGCAGTCCCAGCAACACCAGCACGCCCAGCTCACCCTCGCGCACAAACTCGATGGTGGTGGCCGCCGCAGACGGAAAGGCGGAGACGATACCGGAAAAGATGATCAGCGAAATGCCGTTACCGATGCCACGTTCGGAGATCTGCTCGCCGAGCCACATGATGAACACGGTACCGCAGGTCAACGTCAACACCGTCAACAGCCGGAATCCCCAGCCCGGGTGCAAGACCACCGGCGCACCACTCGGCGTCGTGATCTTCTCGATGCCGATACTGATGAACAAGCCCTGAACAAATGCCAGCCCGACCGTGCCATAGCGGGTGTACTGTGTAATCTTGCGGCGTCCCGCTTCGCCCTCCTTCGAGAGGCGCTCGAGAAACGGGATCACCACGGTGAGCAGCTGCAGGATGATGGAGGCACTGATGTACGGCATGATCCCGAGCGCAAAGATGGAGAAGCGCTCCAAGGCACCGCCGGAAAACAAGTTGACCAAGCCGAACATGGTGTTCTTCGCCGCTTGGAAGAAATCCGCCAGCGCCTTGCCGTCGATCCCCGGGGTCGGGATGGCGACACCGATGCGGTACACCGCCAGCATGGCGAAGGTGAACAGCAGGCGACGGCGGAGCTCCGGAATCCGCCCGGCGTTTTGGAAACCTTCAACCACGGGTAATGACCTCGACGTTACCGCCCGCCGCCTCAAGCTTCTGCTTGGCGGCGGCGCTGAACTTGTCCGCTTTGACGGTGAGAGATTTGGTCAGCGTCCCGTCGGCCAGCACCTTGATGCGGCGCCCCGTACGGACCAAGCCGCGGGCGCGCAGGGATTCGCGGTCGACCACGGCGCCTGCTTCAAAGCCGGCGTCGAGCTGTCCGAGATTGACGATGCTGAACTCCTCGCGGAACGGGTTGTGAAACCCGCGCTTCGGTAGGCGCCGTTGCAACGGCATCTGGCCGCCCTCGTACCCTGGCGGGGTGTTGCCGCCAGAGCGTGCACCTCGACCTTTGTGGCCTTTGCCGGAGGTCTTCCCGTGTCCGGAGCCGGGACCTCGGCCGATGCGCTTGCGTTTCTTCGTCGCGCCCGCAGCGGGGGCCAGATCACTCAGATTCATGTTAGCTCTGCACCTCGATGAGGTGGCCCACGGTACGGAGCCGTCCTCGCATGGGTTCGTTGTCGCGCACGATCACGGTCTTGCGCAGGCGGGTGAGGCCGAGCGCCCGCAGCGTCTGCCGCTGGCGTTGTGTGCCGCCGATCGCGCTGCGCACCAGGGTCACCTTCAGCATGCTCGCTTCGCTCATCGCACTACCCACGAATTTCCTCGAGCGATTTGCCGCGCAGCGCCGCGATTTCCTCGGGCAGGCGCAGGGCGCGCAAGGCCTGCATCGCGGCCTTCACCATATTGTGTGGATTGTTAGAGCCAATGCATTTCGTCAGTACGTTACGGACCCCGGCGAGCTCGACAACGGCGCGCACGCCGCCACCGGCAATCACCCCGGTGCCATCGGTTGCCGGGCGCAGGAGCACGTGGCCGGCGCCGAAATAGCCGTGGACCTCAAAGGGAATGGTTCCGTCGACGATGGGCACCGTCAGCAACGATTTCTTTGCGCCTTCGATGGCCTTGCGGATGGCTTCCGGCACTTCGTTGGCCTTGCCGAGGCCGTACCCGACGCGCCCGCCGCCGTCACCGACGACCACGAGGGCACTGAAGCTGAAGCGCCGTCCGCCCTTCACCACCTTGGCGACGCGGTTGATCTGGACGACCTTCTCCTTCAGCTCGACGCCGTGGGACTCGATTCGCTCTCTGCCTCTACCAAACGCCATCTGTCATCCGTTCCTATGCTCAGAACTGCAAGCCTGCTTCGCGCGCCGCATCCGCGAGTGCCTTGACGCGTCCATGATAGAGAAACCCGTTGCGATCGAACACGACGGCACGAATGCCACGCTCCTGACAGACGCGAGCGATGAGCGTGCCCACCTTTTTCGCCGCCTCGCGGTCGCCGGTGCGCGTCAGCTCGCCTTTCAGCGTCGGTGACAGCGTCGACGCGGCGGCCAGCGTGCGGCCGGTCTGGTCGGAGATCACCTGAACATACATGTGCTTGCCGCTGCGAAACACGCTCAGGCGTGGACAGGCGTCGGTGCCTTGCAGACGCCGGCGCACGCGGGTTTGCCGTCGAATCCGTGCCAGTACTTTTTCCGCTAGTGCCATCCTCAGCTTGCTCCCGCAGCGCCTGCGGCCTTGCCGGCCTTGCGCCGCAACACTTCACCGGCGTACTTGATGCCCTTCCCCTTGTACGGCTCGGGAGGCCGTAAGCGGCGAATCGTCGCCGCGGTCTCCCCCAGCATCTGCCGATCGATACTTTCCAGCGTGATCACCGTCTGCTTCTCCACCCGCGCCTGCACCCCCGGCGGCAGCTGGAACAGAATCGGATGCGAGTACCCGAGGCTCAACTGCAGCGCCTGGCCGCGGGCTTCCGCACGGTAGCCAACGCCGATGATCTCCAGCGTCTCACTGAAGCCGGTCTGGACACCGTGCACCATGTTGGCAAGCATGCGCTGCGTGAGGCCATGCAGCGAACGCGTCTCGCGCGCTTCGTCCTGTCGCACGACGCGCAGCGTCCCGTCGCTGATCTCGACGCTGATCTGTTTCGGCAGCCGATGCTCGAGCTTGCCCTTGGGCCCCTCGATGCGCACGACGCCGTCGGCGACGTGCACCTTCACCGGTGACTGAACCTGGATGGGCATTCTTCCAATACGCGACATAAGGCGATGTCTCTACCAGACCGAGCACACCAGCTCGCCACCGATATTGCGCTTGCGCGCCTCACGATCGGCGAGGATGCCAGCGGGTGTCGAAATGATGTTGACGCCCAATCCGCCGCGGATCGCCGGAATTTCATCGGCGCCGACATACACGCGCAAGCTCGGACGACTCACACGCTTGAGACCGGTGATCACCGGACGGTTCTGGGCATCATAACGCAGCCAGACGCGCAACACGCGATGGCCGTCCTGTTCCACGATGCTGTGTTCCTTCAAATAGCCTTCCGCGGTGAGCACCTCGACCAGGCGGGTCTTCACCTTCGACCACGGAATATCGACTTGCTCTTTGCGAGCCTGGGCACCATTGCGAATACGGGTCAGCAGATCAGCGATCGGATCGGTCATAGCCATCGCGGCACCTACCAGCTCGCCTTGGTCAGGCCGGGAATCTCGCCCTTGCGCGCCAAGTCACGCAGGCAGAGGCGACACATCTTGAAGCGACGAAAAAAAGCGCGCGGCCGTCCGCACAGCGGGCATCGATTATATCCCCGCACTTGAAACTTCGGAGGACGTTGCGCCTTGATCCGTAAACACGTTTTAGCCACAGCCTACTCCTAACTTCTAAACGGCATGCCCATGGCACGCAGCAACGCTCGACCCTCGGCATCGGTCTTCGCGGTGGTATTGATACACACGGTCATGCCGCGGACCTTGTCGACTTTGTCGAGGTCGATCTCCGGAAAAATGATCTGCTCACGCAAGCCGAGGGCATAGTTCCCGCGGCCGTCGAACGAGCGGTCCGACACGCCTTTGAAGTCGCGCACCCGCGGCAATGCCGCGTTCACCAAGCGGTCGAAGAACTCGTACATGCGGTTGCCGCGCAAGGTCACGCGGCAGCCGATCGGCATGTCTTCGCGCAGCTTGAAATTCGCGATGGCCTTCTTGGCACGAGTAATCACGGCCTTCTGCCCGCTGATCGCGGAGAGCTCGGCCACCGCGACATCGAGGATCTTGGCGTTTTGAATGGCCTCGCCAAGGCCCATGTTGATGACGATCTTGTCCAAGCGCGGGACCTGGTAGCGATTCTTATAGCCCATCTCCTTGACGAGCTTGGGCAACACATCGTGTTCGTAGCGTTCTTTCAATCGCGTCGGCATGGCGTTACCTGTCGAGCTCTCCCTTGCATCGCCGGCAGATGCGCACGCTGCGGCCATCCTGGAGGCGGAGCTTGCCCATGCGTACCGGGGCGTTGCACTTGTCGCACATGATCATAAGGTTGGACAGATGGATCGCGGCTTCCTTTTCGACGATGCCGTACGGGCTTTGCGGACCACGCGCCTTGGTATGGCGCTTGACCATATTCAAGCGCTCG
>CAZTDK010000059.1:0-15382 GCA_964611965.1 uncultured Binatia bacterium (SeqCode)
TGGCGAAGTGATCAGTGACCAGTGACGAGTGACCAGTGAAGAAGGGAAGCGAGAAGACCGGCGCACATCTCGTCACTCGTCACTCGTCACTCGTCACTGATCTCGCCGTTGATCGCTTTCTGAATCATCTCGCCGCCGAGAAGGGGTTGGCGAAGAATACCCTAAGCGCCTACGGGCGGGATCTGACGGCGCTCCTCGATCATCTGGAGCAGCGGCGCATTGCGCGGCCGCAGGATGTGCAGGGCAGCGACGTCGTCAGCTTCCTCGAAGCCTTGCAGGGCCGCGGTCTCTCGGCGCGCACGCGCGCCCGCATGCTGGCGGCGGTGCGCGGCTTCTTCAAGTTTCTGGTGCGCGAAGAGGTCCTCGCCGCCGACCCGACGCGCGACCTGCGCCTGCCGCGCTTGGGGCAGCGACTGCCGCGCTCGTTGAGCCCGGACGAGGTGCGGCAGTTGCTGGCCAACCAAGCGGATGGGGTGCTGGCACAGCGCGACGGCGCCATGGTCGAGTTGGTGTATGCGACCGGCATGCGGGTCTCCGAGGCGGTGTCGCTGAAGGTGAACCAACTCAACCTCGAAGCCGGGTACCTGACCGTTCTCGGCAAGGGCAACAAGGAGCGCGTCGTGCCGATCGGGACCTACGCGCGGCAGCGGGTGATCGACTATGTGCAGCAGGCGCGGCCACAGCTCCTCAAGGGGCGCCTCAGCCCGCACCTGTTCGTCACCCGTACCGGCCGCAAGCTGTCGCGCCAAGCCTTTTGGCTGCGCCTGCGGCGTCTCGTCCTACAGACGGGAGTGCGCGGCACGGTGAGCCCGCACACCTTGCGCCACGCCTTCGCCACGCACCTGGTCGAGGGCGGCGCCGACTTGCGCGCCGTGCAGATGATGCTCGGCCACGCCGACATCTCCACGACCCAGATCTACACGCACGTGGCGCGCGACCGGCTGCGCGCGGTGCATCGGAAGTTTCATCCGCGGGGATGAAGTGGCGCAGTGGCCGGTCACCACGTTGCTTGGCGGTAGTGTTTCCGAATGGTTCGATCTTTCGTCAGCAGGGTGCTTCCAGCCAGTGCCGCCTGGGCAGCGATGATCCGGTCAAATGGGTCGCGGGTCCAGCGTTGGCCGAGCGCCGACTCGATGATTGCGGGAAACGGGAGGTCGCAGACTTGCAGCCCCAGCTGAGCGGTGAGACCCTGCACAACGGTGTTTCCACCGACCGCCATCCGCCGGGTTTCGCGCAGATATTCAAGTTCCAGAACCACGGCGGGAGAGATCTTCAGTTCTTCCACGTTGACAAGTTGCGTGGCGCGGGCTGAGAGCAGATCTACGCGCCCAGCATACAGCCAGGCCACAACATGCGTGTCCAGGTAGATCAGGGCTTCCACTCCTTCGACCAGTCCAGGTGAACGAGTTGCTCCGGGTCGCCAATCAGAACCTTGGGGCGCGCCTTGAGCCGAGCGATCTTGTCCGGCGCAGAGGTTTCCACCGGCACGATCTTGAGGCGACGACGCCCTCGCACGATCTCCACGGGTATGCCGGTTTCGGCAACCTGGTCGAGAATCCGGTAAATGTTCTCACGCAGCTTCGAGGCGGTGAGCACCATGCGCGCTAGCTAGCAGCGACTCGTACGACCGTCAACCGACGACACGTACGTGTGCCGCATCCATGGACGCGCGTTGCGGACACCTGGCAACCAGCGCCTCCGGTGGAATAGCCCCGAACGGTCAGCTGACACTCATCGGACCCGCGGGACGCAGGGTGTTTCAGTTCCGGGCGGCGCGATTATTTCGGATAGACCAGAACGATGGCGACCGCGAGAGCAGCCGCCGCACCCGCCACGACGGCGCGTTCAATCGAGGTCGCCGGTGCGGGGAGCTGGCGCCAGATGGCAGCGATCACGATGCCGGCGGCGAGGCCCCCGGCGTGTCCTTGCCAACTGATACGTGGCACGGCGAAGCTGAGAAAGGCGTTGAGGGCGAGCAGTGTCATGAGACTGCGAAACTGTGCCTGCCCGAGCGGGGATTCGCGCGACAGATAGCTCGCATACAGCCACACGCCGAACACGCCGAATATGGCACCGGAGGCTCCCACCAGTGCGCTCCGTGGACCAGTCAAAAGGAACGCTGCGGTGCCACCCCACATCGCGCATGCCAAGCACAACGTTCCGAACGCCACCGATCCGACGTGTCGCTCGAGCGGCGGTCCAAACTGCAGCAGCGCCCACAGATTGAAAGCGATGTGCGCTGGACTCGAGTGCAAGAACGCGCTGGTGAAGAGCCGCCACCACTCGCCGGCGCCGACCGCGGCGTTGATCTGGCTGAAGCGCAGGAAAATTTCTTGCTGCGCGGCCGGACTCACCCAGCCGGCAAGAAAGACGAGCACGCAAACCACCATGAACGCGGCGGTAAAGGGCGCGCTCTGCAACGACTGCAGGACCGACGATGACTCTGCCACCGGCGCACCGTAGCACTCCGATATCGCGACGGCCACCGGGACCTGCGTGACCAGGTCCTCGGCACTGCCGAGTCGGACAGCCTGCGCGGTCTATAGTCTACCGACTTGGCAGGATGCAGCGACCCATCCTGAGGCTCCCCGAAGGGGGGAGCGGGCCATAGAACCGACGCCGGCCGCAGGCCTCCCGTTCGTCTTGACTCGTTCCTGCGGACAGTGGACTATCACCGGGCGGATGGGTGGAGTCGTGGAAGGCATCGCAAGGAACAGTCCCCGATGAGTGTTATCGTCAGCGGCATGCGACCGACGGGTCGTTTGCATCTCGGTCATTTGCACGGCGCACTCCGCAACTGGGCGCGGCTACAGCAGGAGGCGCGCTGTTTCTTCTTCGTCGCCGACTGGCACGCGCTGACCACCGATCCCGAGCACACGGACAAGATTGCCGCGAGCATGCTCGATATGGTCGCCGACTGGCTCGCGGTCGGCCTCGATCCGGAGAAAGCGGTGATCTTCGTGCAGTCCGCGGTGAAGGAGCATGCGGAGCTGCACCTCCTGCTGTCGATGATCACCCCGACGCCCTGGCTGTCGCGCAACCCGACGGTCAAGGAGCAGGCCCGCGATCTCGGCTTGCTGGGTTCCGAAGACGACGCCGAGGTGATGAAGCTCAACTACGGCTTGCTCGGCTATCCGGTGCTGCAGTCGGCGGATGTGCTGCTCTACAAGGCGACCGGCGTGCCGGTCGGCGTCGACCAGGCGCCGCATATCGAGCTCACCCGCGAGATCGCGCGCCGCTTCAACAACTTCTACGGCGACGTCTTCCCGGAGCCCGACACCATCTTGACCGAAGTGCCCAAGGTGCCCGGCACTGACGGCCGCAAGATGAGCAAGAGCTACAACAACGCGGTCTATCTCAGCGACGCGCCGCAGGACGTCGACGCCAAGCTGTCGCGCATGATGACCGACCCGCGCCGCGTGCGCCGCACCGATGCCGGCGAGCCCAACGATTGTCCCGCCTTCAACCTGCACCGCATCTACTGTACGCCCGACGAGATCGACTACGTGACCACGAACTGCCGCACGGCCGGCATCGGCTGCCTGGATTGCAAGAAGATCATGATCAAGCACGTCATTGCCGAGCTCACCCCGATTCACGAGCGCCGCGCCTCGCTGCGGGCCGACGACGTGACGGCGGTGCTCGAACAGGGCAACCTGCAGGCGCGCGCGGCGGCCGCGGCGACCATGCGCGAGGTGCGTGGGGCGATCGGCTTGCCGGTCGGCTGAGCCGAGTGGTGAACGACAAATGGCGAACGCCAAATTGAAGAGTCGTGATGAGAGCGGGCCGCGCCAACTCGCGCTGCCCTTCTATCGCGTCAAGCTCGACGTCTTCGAGGGACCGCTCGATCTGCTGCTTCATCTCATCAAAAAGAACGAGATGGAGATCGTCGACATCCCGATCGCGGCGATCACCGAGCAGTACCTCGGGTACCTCGGGATGATGCGCGATCTCAACCTGGACATCGCCGGCGAGTTCCTGGTGATGGCGGCGACGCTGACGCTGATCAAATCACGCATGCTGCTGCCGACCGCGGACGAGGAGGAAATTGAGGAACCGGATCCGCGCACCGAGCTGGTGCAACAGCTGCTCGAGTACCAGCGCTACCGCGAGGCGGCGCTGTCGCTGTCGGAACGGCCGCTGTTGCATCGCGACGTGTTTGTCCGCGAGCCGCTCGACGACCCGGAGGTGACGGCCGGCGCGGCGCCGCCGCGGCTCAAGGTCACGGTCTGGGAGCTGCTCGAGGCCTTCCGTGGGGTCCTCAAGCGGCTGCGACCGGAATCGGTGCACGAGGTCGTGACCGAAGGGGTTTCGCTGCGCGATCGTGCGCGCACGCTGCTGCAGGCCCTCGGCGTGGCACGCTGCATCGAGTTCGACAGCCTGTTTCAAGAGGAAGCGACGCGCCTCGAAGTCATCATTACATTTCTGGCCTTGCTGGAGCTGATGAAGATCGGTGCCGTGCGCGCGACGCAAGGGGAGCATTACGGGCGTATTGTCATCGAGCTGGCGGTCGAAGACGTCACCGCGGTGTCGTTCGGAACGATCGACGAATACGATCATTCGGTGGTGCAAGGGGTGGTGGATGGAAGAGAACAGTGAGTTGCTGGTAACCGTAGACGTGAACGATCAGGACGACGACGCGGCCACGACCGCAGAGCCTACGGCCCTCAGCGAGGCGAGCGATGAGGCCACGAGCCGCGTCGATCACATCGTCGAAAGTGTGCTGTTCGCGGCGGCGGCGCCGGTGAGCTTGCGCAAGCTGGTCGAGATCCTCGACGGGCCGACGATCAAGGAAGTGCAGGCGGCGCTCGGGCGCCTGCGCGAGCAGTACGGCCCCGGCCGCCGCGGCATCCAGCTGCACGAAGTGGCGGGTGGCTACCAGCTGCGCACCGCGCGCGAGAACGCCGAGTGGGTGCGCGCGGTGTTCCGCGACAAACCGGCGCGGCTCGGGCGTGCGGCCCTGGAAACCCTGGCCATCATCGCCTATAAGCAACCCGCAACACGCGCCGAGATCGAAGTCATTCGCGGCGTCGATGTGGACGGTGTCGTGACGACCCTGCTGTCGCGGCGCTTGATCAAGATCGCCGGGCGCAAAGAAGCCGTAGGCCGGCCACTGCTATACAGCACCACGCCGGAGTTTTTGGAGGTGTTCGGTCTCAAGGATCTGGCCGAGCTGCCTTCGTTAAAGGAGTTGGGACCCCTATCCGATGCAGAGGAAATCACCGCGGCCGCCGCGGCCACCGCGGATACGGCAGACGCAACACTCGCAGGTGACGACGCGGTCGACGACACCGTCACCGAGCCGTCCGTTCTCGGCGACACCACGGACAGCGCCGACACCACGGAGAGCGCCGATACCGCGGCTGCGATCGAGGCCGAGCCCGGCGTCAGCGACGCATCTGCATCCGCAGCCGGCACCGGCACCGGCACCGCGAACGACGCAACGATTCCGGCCGACGAAGCCCGCGGCGAGCCGACCCGTCTGGACGACACCACGGGCAGAGCCGCGGCCGATACCGTGGTCGGCGACGAGCCGTCACACTGGGACGACCACCTCGGCGAGCCAGCCGGAGCCGCGCCGTTCGCGGCGCCGCCAGCCGCAGGATCGTCGGCCGCAGAGTCCGCTGCCGAGCCCCCACTCCCGCAAGCCCTCACGCCCGCAGACCCTTCTCCGGCTACAGAAGCTGCTGAGCCACGCGGGGATCACCTCGCGGCGCAAGGCCGAGGAGCTGATCGCGGAAGGTCACGTAAGAGTAAACGGCGAGCTGGTGACGCAGCTGGGGACGAAGGCGAACCCGCGGACCGATCGGATCACGATTGACGGCCGGCCCCTCAAGCCCGCCGACGCGCCGATTTACATTCTCCTGCACAAGCCGGTGAACGTCGTCACCACCTTGGCGGACCCGGAAGGCCGACCGACGGTGCGCCAATACGTCCCCGAGGTGCGCGTGCGCGTCTACCCGGTCGGACGTCTCGATTTTCACTCCTCCGGTCTCCTGCTGCTGACCAACGACGGCGAACTGGCCTTACGGCTCACGCATCCGCGCTACGGCATTCGCAAATCCTATCACGTCAAGGTGAAGGGCACGCCCACCCCGGAGACGTTGGCGCAACTCGCCGCCGGCGTGCGTCTGGAAGAAGGCCCGACCGCACCGGCACACGTCCGCGTGTTACGGAGGGGCGAGGGAAAGACCTGGTTGGAGATCTCGATCGGCGAAGGGCGCAAGCGTGAGATCCGCCGCATGTGCGAACGGGTTGGCCATCAAGTCGAGAAGTTGACGCGCGTCGCCCTTGGTCCCCTGGCCTTGGGAAAGCTCCTCCCCGGGCAGCACCGTATGCTGACCCCGCGCGAGGTCTTCGCGCTGCAACGCGCGGTGGGATTGGGAGGCTGACGAAGGGCTTGAGGGCGTGTGGCCTCCTTCAAGCCAAGCCCTCAGGCCTTTTTCAGCAGGCACCCACATTTCCTTGACATACGAGTTGGCGTGTGGACAGTTTCACGGACAGGATCCGTTGAACAGCTGCCATGTCGACCCCCGTTACCGCGTTCGCACCCGCCACGCCAGTTCTCGAGACCGCACGAATCTGGGCCCTCCATCTTCTGTGTTTCGTCCTCCCGGTGACGTGCCTGGTGTTCGGCATCACGGCGCCCCATCCGTGGTGGGTGGCGCTGCCTTTCCTTCTCGTCATCGTCGGATCGGTTCTCGCCGACATCAACAGCCCGCGCGAGCGCCGTCAACCGGCGCCGACACTGCCGCGCCGGCCCTTCGATGCGCTGCTGTACGTGCTGTCGGCGCTGCAGTTCGTCAACGTGGCCTTGCTCGTGCGCGTGGTAGCGCTGCACGGCTTCTGGCGTATGGACACCCTGGTGGGGCTGCTGCTCGTCGGGGTCAACTCCGGCTACTCCGCGATCGTCGTGGCGCACGAGCTGATTCACCGCGCCGAGTGGCATCGACAGCAACTGGGCCGGTTGCTTCTGTGCACGGTCTTGTATGAGCACTTTGCCACGGAGCACATCCGCGGGCACCATTCGCGGGTCGGCACGCCGGAGGACCCCGCCACGGCGCGGTACGGAGAAACCGCCATTGCGTTTTTCGTGCGCACCGTCCCCGCGCAGTTCCGCAGTGCCTGGCGGCTTGAGAAGAAACGTCTGGGTGACGAGCAGATGCCGTGGCGGGATGCGCGCATGCTGCGCAACCGCCTGGTCCACGGGATCGTCGTCGAGTGGAGCGTGGCGCTCGCCATTCTGGCGGCGCTCGGGGTGGGTGCGTTCGTCATCTACGTCCTGCAAGCGCTCAGTGGCGTCCGCCTGCTTGAGGCAGTGAATTACTTTGAGCACTACGGGCTGACACGCACGACACGCAAGGTGCAGCCCATCGACTCGTGGGACACGGATTCGTGGTTCACACTGTATACCCTGGTCGGATTGTCACGGCACGCGGATCATCATGCGCATGCATCACGGCCGTATCAGCAGCTGCGGTATTTCGCGGAGAGCCCCAAGCTGCGTCACGGCTACTTCGGGACGGTAGTCTGGCTTTTGTTGGACAATGCCGCGTTCCGCGCGGCGATGGCGAGGGAGCTCGAACGACGGGGCCTCGGCCCGTTTACACGCGACGCCACGGCTGTCTCGCCCGAGCTTAGCCAATTAACCCTAATGTGAAAGAAAAGCCCTCACCGCTGAGACGCCGAGGCGCTGAGAATGCGCATTCGAGAGGATGGAATTCCGTGGACGAAAGCCAATTGCCAATGACCTTTGCTTTTCTCGTATCCGCATTGGTCCATCCCCCTCTTCTCCGCGTCTTCGCGCCTTTGCGGTGAGATCTTTTGTCTCATCAAGGTTAAGCGAGGTGAGGTCGGCGCAGGATCCGCTTGCAGCAGCCACAACTCACGTCGAGCTGTGCAGCTTGTTTTCCATTCCTTCATTGTTTGGTTCCGGCTTGCCGGATTAGGGCTCCTCGTGCCGCTGTGATAAGAACCAGCCAACGGAAAGAATATACGCACGACTACATGACAAAAGAGATTGAGAAGGGTCGCTTCCAGTTTGGCCGCTACGGTCTCGCCTATGAGATTCACGGAGACTCGGGCGTGCCCTGCGTGCTTCTGCACGGGCTCCTGCTGGATTCCCTGGTGAACCGAGACCTCGCCGCGCGCTTCGTAACCCAGGGCTACAGGGTGATCCTGCTGGATCTGCTCGGCCATGGGGAGAGCGACAAGCCCACCGATCCGCGCGAGCTGCGTGTCGACTTTTTCGCCGAGCCGACACTTGCGCTGCTCGATCACCTTGGCATCGAGCGGGCGCTCGTCGGTGGCGTCTCCCTCGGTGCGATCACGGCGTTGCAGGTCGCGGCGATGGCCCCGGAACGCTGCTTGGGACTGTTCATTGAGATGCCGGTGATGGAATGGTCGACGATGTTTGCCGCGCTCCTCCTCGTGCCCGTGATCACGCTTGTGGACTATGGCTCGTTTCTCGTCCGTCCGTTCGCGCGTTTGGTGCGCCGCATCCCACGGCCCAGCAATGATCTCCTCGCCTGTCTCCTGAATGCTGCCTCTGCCGAGCCCGAGGTCATCACGGCGGTTTTGCACGGCATCTTGGTAGGTCCCGTCGTCCCCCCGGCGGAACGCCGGAGGCGGCTGGCGATGCCCACGCTGGTGATCGGCCATCGCGGCGATCGCCTGCACGCGCACCGTGATGCGGCGGAGCTGGCGAAGGAGATGCCGAACGCCCGTTTACTCGAGACGCGTTGGATCGGCGAGCTGCGCGTGACGCCGGACCGTCTCTGGCCGAAGATTCGTGTTTTCCTCAACGAAGTGTGCGCCGTCGCGCGCAATGCGGAGGGGGCTCAGGCGAGCAGTCTGCTGAATTGACGGGAAATTGCCCCGATCGCGTGAGTCGTTCAGCGCATCGGCGGTGCCGGCGTCGTGCCCATTGTCAGTGACCACGTGCCGTTCCCACGCTCCTGCGTCGTGCGTCGGATGCCGCGGTCTCAGGACGCCAGTCCGCTCTCGCGCAGCCAGGCGATCGTGCGCCTCATGCCCTCCGCGAAGTCGACCGCCGGCGCGTAGCCGAGCACGCGGTGCGCCTTCTCGATCGAGTAGCCGCCCGGCTTCGCGATCATATACACGCTGGCGGGGCACATCTCGGTGGCAACCCCGAAAGTCCGCGTCACCCGGTAGATCAGGCCGCTGAGGCGCAGCAGGGTATTGCGTCCGAGCACGCGGGGTTTCTTGCCGGCCAGCTCGAAGAGCGGGGCGAAGAAGTCGCGCGTGAGCATACGCACGCCGCCGCCGATGTTGAACGCGTGCCCGCGGCCCGCATCGACGGCGCCGGCGCGTATCACGCCTTCGACGAGGTCGTCGATGTACACCGGGTTCCAATATCCAGTGGCCGGGAGGAACATTTGACCGGCCTTGATGAATTGAAACGGCAGGACGATGTTGGCGCGGGCGTGTGGTCCGTAGATGTCGGTCGGCCGCACCACGGTGGCCGCAACCTCGCCGGCGGCGTGCGCCTGCCAGACGACCTGTTCACCGGCGACTTTGCTCTCGCCGTAGTGGAAGCCGTCGCCGTCAGGGTGCAACGGGTGGCTTTCCTCGACGCCGTCGGGAAAGTCGACGATGGAGTAGGCATCAACCGAAGAGAAGTGCACCAGGCGCGCCACGCCCGCGCGTGACACCGCTTCCACGACGCGGCGGGTGCCCAGGACGTTGGTGCGCCAGCACGCATCCCGGCTGGCGATATTGGACACCACCGCGGCCGTGTGCACGGCCAGGTCGCAGCCGGCGCAGAGCCGTTGCCATGCGCCCGGGCTGGCGATGTCGCCGGCCACGACGTTGAGGGCCGAGTCAGGCCGCACGTCGACACCGCACACCTCCGCGCCGAGCGCGCGGTAGCGGGCGGCGAGCGCCGTGCCCACAAAACCCAGCGCGCCCGTGATAAACACGCGACGCGGTATTCGCACACCCGGCTGTCCCAACCCATCGTTTTCCATCGGCCCTCCCGTTTCTTCGTTGCCGTTCCTTTCGCCGAGAGTGGACGTGCGAGTCAACTGCGATTCGATGGCCTGCAGCCGGCGTCTCTTCTGTGGCCCGCTCCCGCTGGTCGCTAGGCACCAAGTCCGACAGGCTCATGGGTGGCGCGTCACGCGGAGGGGCGGAGATCCTCCCCGGGCACTTCATGCCGCCCAACTGCCTGCTTTACGTTCGGTGCCATCGGCGTTACGTACGGCCCATGCTCAATCGACTCCTCCGAGATCCGCCTGACGCAGGTGAGCGCTTCGCGCCTGCGCCTGTCAAGGCGGCGGAACACAGCGGTTGCGCGCAAGGAGACCGTGATGGAGATCCGCGACGGAATCGTGGGAGCGATTGGCGGTACGCCGCTCATCAAGCTGCGCCGGCTTTCGGATGCAACCGGTTGCACCTTACTGGGGAAAGCGGAGTTTCTGAACCCGGGGGGCTCGGTCAAGGACCGTACTGCACTGTTCATGCTGCTCGATGCCGAGCGGCGGGGGGCCCTTCAACCCGGCGGCGTCGTTGTCGAGGGCACGGCCGGAAATACCGGTGTCGGACTGGCGTTGGTGGGCAACTCGCGGGGCTATCGCACTGTCATTGTAATTCCTCAGACCCAAAGTCAGGAGAAGAAGGACATCCTCAGACTGTGCGGAGCGCGGCTTGTGGAGGTGCCGGCGGTGCCGTACCGCGATCCGCAGAACTACGTGCACGTCTCCGAGCGGCTTGCCGCTGAGCTGGCGCCGCAGGAGCCGAAGGGGGTGCTGTGGGCGAATCAATGGGACAACCTGGCCAACCGCCGGGCGCATTTTGAAACGACGGGGCCAGAGATCTGGCAACAGACGAGCGGTCACATAGATGCCTTCATCTGCGCCATCGGCACCGGAGGAACCCTCTCCGGAGTGGGACTCTTCTTGAAGGAGCAGCGCAAAGAAATCGTGGTCGCCCTCGCGGATCCGATGGGGGCTGCAATGTACCACTGGTTCAAGCACGGAGAGCTCCGCGCCGAGGGTGATTCGATCACGGAGGGCATCGGCCAAGGTCGCGTGACCGCCAACGTGGCGGGGACGCCCGTCGACGAGGCGTTCCAGATCCCCGATGACGAGGCGCTGCGGATTCTCTTCGACCTGCTTCAATACGAGGGACTCTGCCTGGGCGGTTCTTCGGGAATCAATCTGGCCGGAGCGGTGCGCCTGGCACGGCAGCTCGGTCCCGGGCACACCATCGTCACGATCTTGGCCGATTCCGGCATGCGCTACCAGTCGAAACTTTTCAATCCTGCGTTTCTGCGCATGAAGGGTCTCCCCGTGGCGGAGTGGCTTGCGTCATCGCCATGAGCGCGTCCCCTTCGCTGGCCCGTCTGTCCGCGCAGCCGCTGAGTGCGGGTTGATGCGGGTTCCACCGTCTCTGGCGACGAAGCCATGGCACCGCGGTGTTCGTCGCGCACCGACGAGGAGATGCTCCGTTCCGAAATTGGTAGCCCGCAGCGACCCAACGGGGAGCGGGCCATCGAATGTATGCCGTCCGCAGGACTCAAGTCCGCTTGAACAGCCGCTCCAGATCGGTGCGCGGCAGCGTGATGTATGCCGGACGACCGTGCGGGCAGTTGCCGGCGAACTCGACGTTGTCCATCGAGACCAGCAGGGCGCGAATCTGCTCGGGGGTCAGGCTTTGGCCGACGCGCACGGCGCTGTGACACGCCAGGCGCGCCAACACCGATTCCGCGGCTTGTGTCATGCGCCGCGAACGGCCGACGTCGGTGAGCTCTTCGGCGAGATCACGCACCAGCGTCGCCGGGTCGTTATCGCCCAACAGCGCCGGCACGGCGCGCACGGCAAAGCTGCTGCCGCCGAACGGCTCAAGCTCGAATCCCAGGCTTTCCAGATCGGCAAGATGCTCGACAACCAACGGCGCGGCTTGGGCGCCAACGTCGACGATGACCGGAATGAGCAAACGTTGTCGCGTCACGCCACCATCGGCGTACGCGTGCCGCAAGCGCTCGAAGGTCACCCGCTCGTGCGCGGCATGCTGGTCGATCACTACCAGCGACGCGCCGCTTTCGCAGATGAGATACCCTTCGAAGACCTGGCCGATAACCCGCAGGTGGGTAAAGAACCCGGGCGCCGCACCAGCGGACAACGCCCCGGCCGGTGCCATTGCGGGCTCGCGCCCAACGTGCGGGAACGACGCCGGCGGTGTCGGCAACGGAGGCGGCACGGTGAACGGACGCGGCGCGGCCCCGGCCACCGGCGGCGCGGCCGGCGACGGTGTAAATGGCACCAGCCGTAGCGGCGCATCCGGACGCGGCGAGCGCAAGGCAATCGGGATCTGGGCTGCGGCCGGTGGGCTTGCCGCCGGCGACCCCAAAGCCGCACCGGTATCGGGCGCACTTTGTGGCGGCGTATGGGTGCGCAAGCGCTCCATCACCGCACGCGAGATGAGATCATGCACCGCGCCGCCGCGGCGGAAGCGCACCTCCGATTTGGCCGGGTGTACGTTGACGTCGACCTCATCGGGCGTGACGTCAATGAACACCACCGCGGCCGGGTAGCGGCCATGCATGAGCAGTGTGCTGTACCCGGCGACCAACGCATGGCTCACGAGCTTGTCGCGCACGTAACGGCCGTTGACGTAGGTGAAGATCTGCCGCGGCGTCGGCACGCTGAAATGCGAGCCGGTGAGCCAGCCGCGGATGGCGCCGGCGGCACCGCGCCCGTGAAACGGCAGCAGCAAGCCAGCACGCTCGCGGCCGTAGACCTGCGTGACGCGTTCGACGGGATCACTGACCGCGGGATATTCCGCCAGCGTGCGCGTGCCGTGCTTGAGCGAAAACCCGACGGCCGGCCACGCCAGCGCGGTGCGTGTCACCAGCTCGGTCACATGTCCGACCTCGGTCGCCGGCGCCTTCAAGAACTTGCGACGCGCCGGCGTGTTGCCGAACAGGTCGACGACCTCGATGCGCGTCCCCGGCGCCGTGCCGACGCTGCGCACGTCCTCGACGGCGCTGCCGCGCACCAGCACCTGCGTCCCGCTGAGGTCGCCGCTGCGCCGCGTAATGAGGCTCGTCGTCGAGACCGCCGCGATGCTGGCCAGGGCTTCGCCGCGAAAGCCCAGCGTGGTGATCCGGAATAAGTCGTCGGCGCAGCGCACCTTGCTGGTCGCGTGGCGCGCGAAAGCGCGCACCGCGTCGTCGGCGCTCATGCCCTCGCCATCGTCGGCGACGGCGATCACGCCGATGCCCGCATCTTCGAGCTCGATGCGGATCTGCCGCGCCCCCGCGTCGAGCGAGTTTTCCACCAGCTCCTTGACTACCGAGGCCGGGCGCTCCACCACCTCCCCGGCGGCGATCTTGTCGGCGACCTCCGGCGGTAGGATGTGGATGCGTGCGGACGCTGACAACGCGGTTTCCATATGCCTCAAAGCATATAGTCGGACCGCTTGCGCGCCAAGAGCGCGTCGACCTCGGCGCGTGTCGCCTCGAACCCCTTGCGGCCGACTTGCCCGTAGATGAGGCGCTTGCCCGCTTCGACGCCCGGCTGGTTGAACGGGTTGATGCGATACAGGCCACCGGCAAAGACGACCGCCACTTCAAAGAGATAGAACAGTTGACCGAGCGTGAACGCGTTGATCTGCGGCACCGTCAGCGTGATCACCGGCCGTCGCTGAGTGAGCAGCACCGCTTCGGTGGCACGCTGCTCCAGGTTCAAAAGTGCCCCCAGGCCGGTGCCGCCCAGGCAGCCAAGCGCATCGAGATCGGCGTAGGCCGCCGGCACCGGCAGCTCACGGCCGTGGTCGTCGACGCGCAGCATGCAGATGACCTTGTCGGACGGCCCTTCGGCGAACAGCTGTAGCAGCGAGTGTTGATCCGTGGCCCCGACCGCGGTCAGCGGCGTCTGCCCCACGTGTGCCGCCACGCCTTCGAGGGTCTCCGCCTTCCCCAAGCTTTCCGCCCACAGCTGCGCAAACCACGCAGCGAACCAGCGCAGCCGATCGCTGTAGGGCATCAGCGCGACGATGTGTTGCGCGTGCCGCGTGTCGGCCAGATACAGCAATGTTCCCAGGAGGTGGCCCGGGTTTTTCCAGAGATCAGCCTCCTGGCAACGCGCATCCATCCACGCCCCGCCGGCAAGCAGATCGTCGACACGCACTCCGGCGAAGGCTGCCGGAAACAGTCCGACCGAGGTGAGCACACTGAAGCGCCCGGGCACCCCCGGTGGAATGACCAGGTCGCGGAAGCCTTCGTCGTGCACCACCTGGCGTAGCACGCCATGCTCGGCGTCGGTGTTGATCACCACGCGTTTGGCGTAGTCGACGGCGCCGAGCTGCCGCAGCAGCAGATCACGCACGATGAGAAACTGCGCCATCGTCTCCGCCGTCTCACCGGATTTGCTAATGACGTTGAACGTCGTGCGCGTCAGGTCGAGGCCGTCAAGCAACGCGCCGAACGTCCACGGGTCGACGTTGTCTGCAACCACGACGCGCGGGGTCGCGGCCCCCAACGCGTCGATCAGCGTCCGCGTACCCAGTGCGGAGCCACCGATCCCAAGAACGACCAGAGTATCGCTCTCGGCGCGCACGGCCGCGGCCAGTGCCTTGATCCGTACCAGCGCGTCCTTCTCGTAGGGCAGCCCATAGAATGGAAGCTCACCGGCACTGCGCCGGCCCTTCAGCGAATGGGTGATCTCGGAAGTACGCGGCGCCAACGCGTCCACTTCGTCGCGTGTCACGCCCGCGCTGCCGCTTGCATCGGCGATGATCCCGTTCAGGTCAAGCCGCACGCTCATCTGCTCGCGCGCGGCGCGTCGCCGATAGTCCGGCATGCCGGCGTTACTAACACCGAGGGGGGGGGCTTACAAGGAAGGCCACGGACGAGTGACAAGTGATGAGTGACGAGAGCGGGATAAACAGCCCTCTTGCTCGTCACTGGTCACTCGTCACTGCCCCTGGTACCTCGTCACGAGCTCCCCCTTGCGTACTTTGCCGCTGGGCTCGCGCGGGAGCCGGTCGACAAGCTCGATGCGGCGCGGACACTTGTAGTGCGCCAAATCGCGGCGGACAAAAGCGATGATGTCGGCGGCGGCGGCGCGCTCCCCGGCTCTCAGCTCGACCACCGCCAGCACCGTCTTCCCCATCTCCGGGTCCGGAATCCCGACGACCGCGACGTCGGCGATTTGCGGATGCTGCATCAACACACTCTCCACCTCGGCAGGATAGACGTTGGCGCCGCCGGTGATGATCAAGTCAGTGCGCCGGTCGGCAAGAAACAGATAGCCGTCGGTGTCGAGCGCGCCGAGGTCGCCGGCGGTGAAGAAGCCGTCGCGGAAGGCGCTGCGGTTCTTCTCGTCGGCGTTGCGATACTGAAAGCCCATGTGCGGCC
>CAZTDK010000060.1:0-15305 GCA_964611965.1 uncultured Binatia bacterium (SeqCode)
TTCGGGAATCGCCCGACACGGCGCTGCCGATTCGACGCGCCCTGTCGGGCAGTTCCCGAACTGCCCCTACACGTGAGATGTCCGACTGGACAGATGCCAGGTGGGGGGACTTGCGTCCCCCCATCCGTTCTCAATGTTCCGGGTGTACGCCAGCGTGCGCGATGTGCGCGGAATGATCCGCGTGCGATGCGCCGCAACTCACCTGCGGCGGCAGGATCACTTCCGTCGACAGCGAGCGGCCGTGTGCGTCGACGGCGTGTGCGGCGCGCGCGGCGACGTTCACGGTGGGGTCGATGTAGTAGGCGCCGATGAGGATGAACATCTCATTCTCGGTGCTCTCGCCGCCCTTGATGGCACAGGCATCGCACAAGCCGTCGTTGGCTCCCGGTGCAGAATCGCAGGTATGGTTGTCCGTCGAGCCTTTGCATGCGGCACCCACCTTGCCGGCAGCGCAGGCGGTCGGATTGCAGGCGCCAAACGTCTTGAGCGCGCTCGGAGGGATGCGTGACAGCCGGGTCACCGCGTCCGGATCCGGCGAACCGTCGGGCGCCATGCCGTTGTTGTAGAACGAGCAGTAGTGCAGCGTGCGCTGCGCGGCATCCGGAGAATCGAAAGCCATTGGCGGGTCGTAGATCTGGCTGACCGGATCGTTGTAGACGAAGCTTTCATAGATCGTCGACTGGTTCGGCAACTGGATGGTGAAATGCTTGCCGTGCTTGTGCGTGTGCGACGTGAGATTGAAGAGCCGCGCGCCTTGCGGCAGCACGAAATCGTTGCAAAGGGTGCTGGTCTTGTACGGCGGCGTATGCGCCGAGAAGATCATCGAGGCGTCGAAGATGTTCACCGCCGGGAAACGGGTGTCGGTGGCGAACGTGTAGTTCATTCGGCCGTGCATCATGGTGTCTTCGTCGGTCAGATTGAACGCGTGCGAGTTCCAGAAGAGGATACCTTTCATCGGAATCTGCGCGAACACGCCGTCGCTGAGCTGGCTATGGAACTGTGCTTGCTGCGCGCCGCCGATCGAGTACTTGTTGACGCCCAACCCCGACGGACCGAAACCGTTGCAGGCAAAGGATTGCTGAATGGCGCTGGTGCAGGTGCCAGCGCCGCACGACGTAAGGTCGGTCGGCTCACAGGTCTGCCCGGCCTTGTCGCCGCCGTTGCACTTCCAAGCGCCGAACGATGGATCGTGAACGTCGTCGGGGCTGCCCGTATAGCGGTTGAGAATCAAATGATGGCTCTGCGGGTCCTGCCGGAGATCCTGCACGTTGAAGCGAAACATCGTGCCGCTCGGGTCCTGGAATTCCTTCGGCACCTGACTGCTGATGTCGTAGTACGTGGCAAAGCAGATCTCGTGCTCACTGTGCGCCTCGAGCTTCCACGGCGGCATGGTAAACTGTACGCCGGTCCCAGGTGCCGGAGGTGGCAGCGGCGTGATGAGCAGGGGTTCGGGTGGCGCCACACAGGCGTCCATGAGACCTTGCGTGCCGGCTACCGTGCCGCTCTGCGGCGCGCCGGCATAGATCCACAAGCGCACCAGATCGAGCTCGTCGCTGCTGAGCGCCGCGAGATTGTTGGGCATGGGAGCGCCCGCGACTTCGACTCCAACCGGAAGTTGGGTCGGGTCGGTCTTCGCAGCCAGCTTCAGCCAGAGAAAGCTCCGGCTCTTATCGCCGGGCTGGACGCGCGCGAAGGCGCTTTCCGTCGACGGCACTTCGAACAGATTCTGATAGGCAACGTCGGGCGACAGATCGAGGCCACCTTGCTTGCTGCTGCCGTGACACGCTTGCTGGTTGCAGCCGTGAGCCTCGAAAATGTTCTTTTGGATGGCTTCGAAGGTGCTGTTGAAGATCGGCGCATTGCCGCCGCACCGACACGTCAGAACCAATGAGTCCACGTCACCGCGGCCGTCGCTGGTCGTGGCGGCGAGGTCCACACGCTTGTAGCGCGTTTGGCCCACCTTGATCGACGTCGTCGTACAGGACCGTTGGGTGGTCGGAAGATTCCCCTGCAAGGCCTTTTGCAACGCCGTAAGGTCCTTCTGATTGGCGGAGCGCGACACGCGCAGACGGTTGATCGGCCCGGGGCTGCACGTGGCAGGCGCCGTGTCGTTCAGGCACGCGGTGACGCTGAAGGTGCAGAACCCGGAGGTATCCGCGACCGCGGTCACTGCCGTGCCGCCACGCGTAACCGTGGCATTGTCGGCGGTAGCGCTCAGCGATACCAAACACTCGTTGCTCTGTGCGGCTGCCCCGCCACACAGAAACGCCAGTCCTGCCGCCGCAGTCACCAATGCCCCCGTCCTGCGCATACTTCCTCCTGAACCGTACGGTCTATTTTGGACTCTACCTCCCTACGACCGGGGCCCAGCCCTGTCAATCAGTTCCTGTCGAACGGTCGCTGGCGCTGCGCAATCGGTGATCCGTGCGGCGCAGCCGAGCTCCGCGTCCGACTGAGCGGGCGAATTGGCGCGGCGGCCGGCATGTACTATAAGGCCGCTCGCGGCGATCATGACCAACCGAAGAACGTGCGGACGCCTGGGTTTGCGGAATGTGTCGGCGACGCCCGTTGCGCTGCTGTTGGCCGCTCTACCGCTGGTGGCGGCGGCGTGCGCGCATACCACGCAACCGGTCGCCCCGTCCCCGGCGGCGCCAGTCCCACCACCCATCTCGATGGAGCAGCTGCACGCCAACGGTGGGGTACCGCCGGGGTGGCATTTCACCCCACCTGCGGGTGATGCGGTTGCGGGGCACCAGGCATTCCTCGATCTCGGCTGCGCCAGCTGTCACGCGGTCCAAGAAGACGTGCTTCCCAAAACGGCCGGGGCCGCACCGCAGAAGGGGCCGGATCTTTCCGGCATGGGGAGCCATCACCCCGCCGAGTACTTCGCCGAGTCGATCATCAATCCGAACGCGGTGATCGTCGAGGGCCCCGGATACCTCGGGCCGGACGGACGCTCGATCATGCCGGCGTACCCCGAGTTGACCGTGCGCCAACTCGCCGACCTGGTCGCCTACCTGCAAAGCCTGACCGGGAACGCCGGCGCACACACGCACGTACATCGTCTCGGCCCGCGCACAGGCGACGCCGGGGCCTCGACGTTCTTTGTGCAAGCGTACGCGCTCGAGCCAGACCGACTCGACGCCTTCTACGAGTGGTTCAGCCGCGAAGAGTTTCGGAAATATCCGGGACTCCTGAGCGTGCAAACGTTCGTCGGCCGCCGCCAAGGCGATCTGCTGGTGATGGCAGTTTTCGGCTTCGACACGGCGATCGCCATGGGCCGGTTCGTGAAGGACCTCGACGCATCGCCGCCCAGCCCCACCGACTTTGCGCGGCCGGTCCAGCGCTACATCCTGCGGTCGCCGGCGTTGTATAAGGCGAGCGGCATGTCGGTGCCGTGACGTGAAGCCCTAAATGCGAAGGGCGGCGGCCCGCTTTGCAAACCTCCCCCCAGCCCTCTCCGTGGTAAGGAGAGGGAGCAAGAGCCGGCGAAGCGAGCCTCGTCGCGCGCTTCCCACGCAACGGCCCCAGCGCTGCGTGCGGCGCTAGCTTCCTGCAGGCCCCCCCTCCTTACGGGGACGGTCGATTCTCTCGGATGTAGGGGCGATTGGGGAATCGCCCTACTCGGCGTTGCCGATTCGACGCGTCCATTCGGGCAGTTCCCGAACTACCCCTACACGCTAAAGATCCGAACCCGAGAAAATCGACAATCCCTACCAAATGACAGGGTCAGGGGGAGATTCGCAAGGCGTCACTCAGTGCTGGCAGCGAATGTCATCCATCTGCAGCACATCGACCACGGGATCGGTGAGCGGAATGGGCGCGCACCCGTGATTCATCTCGCAAATGAAATCGTAGCGCCGCGCCGCCGAGTGGCAGCTGAAGCAGTTATCGCCGGCGAAATTGACGACGTCGTCGCGGCCGCGCGTGACGATCGTCGTGCCGCCTTTGCTGACGTGCAGCGAAAAGTACTCCCAATCGTGATTTGGGGGATCAAAGCCGCCACCACGTTTCACCATCGCCTCCGTCGGGATGAGCTGGACGATGGTGCCCACCGGAAACTCCAGGCCGGAAACGTCGTACGACGCGCTGGCCACGGCCAACGCCTCCGGCCCGTGGCCCGCCTTATTGACGACCCGAAACTGTCGCACCTTGCTCCAGTTGGTCAGACATTCAAAGTCGCTGGCTTGCGCGACGAACTCTTCGACGCTGCCGGTCACGGTCGGCGTCGGCGTGGGCGTGGGCGGCAAAAGCGTGGGGGTGGCCGTCGCGCCTGCCGGAGGGCAGCCGCCGAGGGCATTGTTCACCGCTTTTATGATGAAGGCGATATCGAGATCGAGCGGACCATCGCTGTCTAGGCATAGACAGGGGAACTCGCTGAATGAGAAGAAGGCGCAATTGATGAGTGTAAGGAGCTCGTCGATAGTGACGTTGCCGTCAGCGTTACAATCGCCAACGCAAGCGGCCGCGGCAACGTGTGCGGTGGCGACAACGAAGCACAGCGCCAGAGCGCAAACAATGGATCGCATGTGCGCTCAGTACGGCGGAGGCTCAGGCCTGTCAACGCGCTATCGCGCTCTCGCATCGTTCGCGGCATCGGCCGGAACCGGCTCGCCCCCCAGGAATTTCGGATTCGCCACCGCCAGCTTGTCGGTCACCGTCCGTCGCACGTGCGCCAGAACCGCCTCGCGCCAGTGCCCGGTGTCGGCGTCGCCTTGACGAATACGCGCGCACAGCGTCTCGGTGCGTTGCGCGAGCCGCCGGCGCAACGCGTCCCGTTCAGCGGGCAACGGCTCGGCGCCAAGCAACGCATCGAGACCATGCCATTCGCTCCGCAGCTGGTCATCTTCCGCTTGCAGCTCGCGGCGCACGATCCCCAGCACGTTGGCGGCGACGCGCGCATGAAACTTCTTGGGGCCGTCGAGCGCCGGGACCACGTCGGTTTCGAGGAAGTGTTGGACGGCTTCGATCAGCTCACTGGACGTCGGTCTGTCCTGCATCTTCGGACTCCTGGAGTGATTGGTCGAGGCGGCGGCAGTCGCCGATCGGGTGGCCGCCAATGAACGCGCACGCCAGCTCGCGATAGAGCAGTGGCTCGTCGGGCACACTGCCCTCGGAGCGGATCTCCCCGATGCCGGGGGCCACCAGCATCGCCGTCCGCATCTGCAGGTCGCCGCTGGGTCCCTGTAACGTGCGCGCCGTGTCGACGGAGACTGCGCGTGTGAACGCGCCGAGCCGGGAGCGAACCGTACCGGCCGCGCGCACCTGAATCACCTGCGCGACCCGCAACGCACCCAACGGCGCGCCGTCGCTCAGCGTTGTGATCTTGGCTTCGCTGGTCGCGTGCTGCTCGCCGGTCACGACTGGCCCTTCGAGATACGGCAGCGGCGGATCGTACTGCAGGCGGACGCCGCGGGTCAGATCATCCTCACTCAGGAGCACGATGCCCTTGCCAACGTCACGGATACGCACGCGGCCGACGCCAATGGCGTTTTCGCTCAAGGTGATCTCGAAGTCGCCGCCCTCGACGGCGGTGACGTGTTCGATCTGGATGCCGTTGCCAACGGGCTTGCCATTGGCGATCCGTTGCCAGGTGAACACGAAATGATCGCCGTCGCTATGTGGGACCAGCTCCTGTACCGAATCCGCCAGCAGCCGCGATGAGCCCAACAGCGCGCAGCCAGGAAAGGAGGCGATACCCACAAATGTCAGGAAGACACTGCCCGTGACAAAGCCCAGGGCGCGAGTATGGCTGCCGCCTGAGACAGGCCGCCAGTGTGCGACGGGTGCGCCGAACATGTCAGCTCCCTTCCTCCATCAAGTGCAACAACTCGAGCTCCATCTCGGCGGTGCGCCGCCCAAGGCTGGCGAGCTCGACGCTCTTGACGAACCCATAGAGGTACAGTCTGGCCTGCATGATAGTCATGATTGCCCACTTGAGGTTACCGAGGACTTCCCAGAAACGCACGCGCTTAGGGTCCACCGTCCGCCCCCCGCCCTCCTCGTAGGCACGGAACAGCTCGTCGCGTCCGCCAATCCCCCCCACCGGTTTGTCGTCGTTGCCGAAGCGCCAAGAACGGACGCAGATCCAGCCCAGATCTTCCATCGGATCGCCGACGTGCGCCAGCTCCCAATCGAGCACGGCGCGAACGCCTTCGGGGCCGAAGATAATATTGCCGATGCGATAGTCGCCGTGCACGACGACGCGTTCGTTGCCAGGCGGCAATCGTTGGCGCAGCCAGCGGAACGCCAGCTCGAACGTCGGGTGTGGATCGGGCGCAATGCTGCGGAAGATCTCCTCATAGCGTTCCAACTCGTTGTGCGCCGGCGATTCGTCGGGGCGCGGCGCGCTGAGGAAGCTCAGCTGATGCGCCTGCCGGTCGATACGATGAATGGCGGCAAGGATGCGGCCGAGTTGTGCGGTCATGACGCGGCGCGCGCCGGCATAGGTGTCGTCACGCAACAAGCGGCGCGCCAGGGTCTCGCCCTCGACTCGATCCATGAGAAAAAACGGCCCACCCAACAGCGCCGCGTCATCACCGAGCCAACGGACCATAGGAACCGGGACGCCTTCGGCAGCGGCGGCGCGCAGCAGGTCGAACTCGTCACCTCGCGGTGCGCCAACCCCTTCGGACGATGGATCACGCCGCAACACCAGCGGCAGCTGCACATACGCCCCGTGTTGCTCGAAACCCGCGTCGAGCGACCAGATCTCGCGCGAAGCGCCGCCCGGCAACTTGCGCAACCCGGAAACGGAGACGTGCTCGACATCGACCTGCCGCGCGATGAACGCGGCGAGCCGCTGCCCCATTTCGGGAACGTCCATTCCATCCAGCCATAACGTATCTTGGCACGAAGGCAAGACGGGGGCCCGCGGCCGGCATCTCTTCTATGGACCGCTCCCGTTGGTCGCTAGGCGTTGCCGAGTCCGAGGCCTGCGGCCGGCGGGCCGGCGTCTTTTCTGTGGGTCACTCCCGTTGGTCGCGAGGCGCTGCCAAGTTCGTTGGTGAGCATGCATCTCGGACTTGGAAGCGCGCAGCGACAACGGAGCGGCCCATAGAAGAGACGCCAGCGGCAGGCCGAGGCCCTTGCGGTTGCGGTGCGCGACTTATATGAATGGTGGATTCTAGGCACCGTCCGAAAACACAATCACACGAACGGGAGAGTTCATGGCACTGGATCAAAAGAACCTCGCGGCAGTGGCCGCGGAATATGCAAATAAGGACCCGCGCGACATCATCGGGTTGGCGATTCGCGAGTATGCTCCGGATATCGCGATCTCATTCAGCGGCGCGGAAGACGTCGTGCTTGTCGACATCGCGGCCAAGGTCGGCGGCAAGTTCCGCGTGTTTTCGCTCGACACCGGACGCTTGCATCCCGAGACATATCAATTTCTCGATAAGGTGCGCGACCGCTACGGCATCCCGGTCGAGGTGTTCTGTCCGCAGGCCGAACCTCTGCAGAAATTCGTGCGCGAAAAGGGATTGTTCTCCTTCTACAAGGACGGCCACAAGGAATGCTGCGGCGTCCGCAAAGTAGAACCGCTGGTGCGGGCGTTGAAGCCGCTCCGTGCGTGGGTCACCGGACAGCGTCGTGATCAGAGCCCGGGCACACGCGCCGAGGTCCCGGTCGTACAGCTCGACCCGACCTTCGGCTCGCCGGAGCATCCGCTGGTCAAGTTCAATCCCATCGCGAACTGGACGTCAAAGCAAGTATGGGCATACATCCGCGCCAACGACGTCCCCTACAACTCGCTTCACGAGCGCGGTTTCGTGTCCATCGGCTGCGAGCCCTGCACCCGTCCCGTCAATCCCGGCCAACACGAACGCGAAGGCCGCTGGTGGTGGGAAGAAGAGACCATGAAGGAATGCGGGCTGCACGCAGGGAATGTGAAGTAATCCGATAGGCGGTTACGCGGTGAGCGGTTAGGCGGTTGGAACGCTGGGTGTCCGCCCTGACGGGTTTAACCGCATAACCGCTAACCGCCTGCCTTCAGCCGCCTAACCGCTAACCGCCTGTCTTCTGCTCCGGCCTTTAGATCCCCCCAATATCATCCGGGTCGACGTCGCGCGCCTGCTCCGACGTGGTGACGGTCTGGCCGAAGCGTTCGCGCACGAGTTGCAGGACGCTGGTGTAGACTTTTTCGCCTTGTTCGTCGCGGACGACAAAAAAGGGCGCGCGCTCGACGCCGAGCCGCCTACCGAGCAGCATGCCGGGGCTGTTCGGATCATCTTCGTGTGCCCAGACCACTGCATCGACGCGCTCCCACAAGCCGCGTGACTGCAGATGCTCGGTCACCTCGGCACATTTGCGGCAATCCGAACCGTCCTTCAGCTTCTTCTTCACCATCGTGATGTGCATGGTGTCACGTTAACGCCGGCAGGGCGTTGCGGCAAGAACCCGCTCAAGCCGAACAGACCACAGACAACAGACGACAGACGACAGACCAAAAGCGGACAGACAAAAGATTCAACCGCCCAAATCGCAGTGTTCGAGAAGCGGGTTTTGTCCGTAGTCCGTAGTCTGTTGTCCTCACGCCGCGGCGAGACGTTCCGCCTCTTCCACCATGCGTCCGAACGGCTCCAGACCGAGGTTCCAAAAGCCCGGGTCGTTGATGTCGATACCGATGCGGTGCAGGAGATTCTCCGGTGTATCCGAGCCGCCGGCTGCGAGGAGCGCCAGATACTTCGGCACAAACGCGGCGCCCTCACGACGGTACATTTCGTACAGCGCAAGCACCAGCAACTCGCCGAACCCGTAGGCGTAGCAGTAGAAGGGCGTGTGAATGAAGTGCGGGATGTACGCCCACCACCAGCGGTAGTTGTCCGTCAGCTGCACGGCATCGCCGTACAGTGCGGCATTTGTCGCCTGCCACAGCCCACAGATCTGCTCGCGCGCCAGCTCGCCTTGCGTACGCCGCGCGTGATGCAGCTGCTCCTCGAAGCGCGTCAGCGTGATCTGGCGGAACACGGTGGCGATGCTGTCTTCGATCTTGCCGCACAGCAACGCCAGGCGGCTGCTGCGGTCCGTGACCGCGCGGAGCAGATGCTCGAACACCAGCATTTCGCCGAAGACACTCGCCGTTTCCGCCGTGGTCAGCGGCGTATCGGCCTGAAAATACCCTTGCTGGCGCGACAGGTATTGATGCACGCCATGTCCCAATTCGTGCGCCACGGTCATCACGTCGCCGAGGCGTCCGGTGAAGTTGACCAACACGTACGGGTGCACGCTCGGAACCGTCGAGGCGCTGAAGGCGCCGCCGCGCTTGCCGGGACGCACCTCGGCATCGATCCAACGGCGCTCGAAGAACTCGGCCGCGATGGTGCGCATCGGCGGCGCAAAGGCGTCATAGGCGGCGAGCACGATCTCCCGGCACCGCGGCCATGAGACGGTCGCGGTCTCCGCGGCAATCGGCGCGTAGCGGTCATAGTCAGCCAGCGTGTCGAGGCCGAGCAGGCTGCGCTTGAGGCGGTAGTAGCGCTGCACCAGATCGTGCCTCGCTTCGCAGGTCCGCATCAGCGTCTGCACGGTCTCGGGCCGAATCTCGTTGGCAAGATGCCGGCTCTGCATCGGATCGGCATAAGCGCGCAACCGATCGTCAGTGGCGTGATCCTGCACCAGGGTGTTGAAGATGAACCCGAGCAGCAGCTCGTTGCGTTCGAGGCCGTGCGTCAGCGCGTCCGCGGCGGCACGGCGCACATCGCGCCGGTTGTCGTAGAGCAGGCTGAGCACGCCACTTTCGTTGAGCTGACGCGTCTCTCCGGCCACGTCAACGTCGAAGACCAGCGCCGACGTCACCTCATCGAACAGTCGGGCAAACGCGCGCGCCCCGGTGTTGGCCTTGTCCTCGAGGATCTTCTCCTCCGGCTCGGACAATACGTGCGGGCGATAGCGCCGCAGGCTCTCGAGGTAGTGGCGATATTTCGCACAGCGCGGATCGTCAAGAACTCCCTGCGCCAGCGCATCACCGACCGCCAGCCATTCCAGCTCGAAAAACAAGACGTGCTGCCGGATGGCGGAGGCCTTTTCCTGCGTCAAGGCGACCAGCGCACCGTGCGTTGGCGGCGTGGCATCGGCGGCGTGGAGGAGCTCGGCGTAGGCACAGGCTTTCCCGACCGGCTCGAGGAGCGATTCCAGCGCGGCCACGGCGTCGGCAACATCGCCGGCCACCGGCCCGCCCGGAGCACTGATGCTGCCACGATAGCGCTGCGCGAATTGCTGCGCCGCGTCGAGCGCCGCATCCAGGTCGGCGCCGATGCGCGGATCGTCGGCCCCGGCATACAAATCGCCCAGATCCCAGGTGATCCCCTGCACACTGGCTTCATCCGTCATTGCACACGTCCTCCGTAAACGTAGTCAACCATCATCTACGCCGAAGGCGTTGGGCAGCATAGCCCTCCTGCCGAGTAGCGGGTCATCGACGGTTCACCAGCCGCAGCTGTCCGTCCGTCGGACTTGGAACCGCATAGCGACCCATCGGGGAGCGGGCCATGAGCAGACGCAGCCGCAGGCTTGAGACCCGGCGGGCCGTTCAGTATGAAGACGACCACCTCGCTCGGAAGGGAAAACTTTAATGGCAGACGTGAAGGCGACGAATATCGTGTGGCACGCGGGCATGGTCACCAAGACGGATCGCGAAACCATCAGTGGCCACAAGGCGTGCACCATCTGGATGACCGGACTGCCGGCATCGGGCAAGTCGACGCTCGCCGTCGCCTTGGAGAAGGCGCTATGGGCGCGCGGCATACACGCCTACGTCCTCGATGGCGACAATATCCGCCACGGTCTCAACAAGGACCTCGGATTCTCGCCGGCGGATCGCAACGAAAACATCCGCCGCATCGGCGAGGTCGCCAAGCTCTTCACCGTCGCCGGCGTCATCAACGTCACCGCGTTCATCTCCCCCTATCGGACCGACCGCGACCAGGCGCGGCGCATCATGGCGGACGGTGAGTTCGTCGAGGTGTTCGTCGACTGCCCCGTGAGCGTGTGCGAGCAACGCGACCCGAAAGGACACTACAAGAAAGCGCGGGCGGGAGAGATTGGCGAGTTCACCGGTGTCTCGGCCCCGTACGAGGCGCCGCTGCATCCGGAAATCGTCGTCCACACCGACCGTCAGAGCGAGGACGAGTGCGTGCAGACGATCCTGACGTATTTGGAAGAGCGCGGCTACGTGCCGCGCCCGACGTAACCGAAGCCAGTAAGATAAGCGTTAGCCCTGTGCGAATAACCCGTAGCAGGCTGTTGACATGGTATTGGTTGCTAGCGGCGTGGCCCTTTGTCTCGTTGGTCGCCCTGCTCGTCTACTCGATGATCCGCCCACCCGGGAATATTCCGCGCCCCGCAGCTACCGTGGTTCAATGGTTGTGGCGGGGCATTCTCGCCGCTTCGGTGATTTCCGTGGTAAGTTCGCCGATCGCGTTGCGCCGGTCAGCTTTTTCCGCCGGGCGCGCTCCCTTCAGCGTGTGGGCTGCCATGCTCGCGCTCTGCGCGAGCACTGCTTTCCAGGCAGTGTGTGAATTTGTCCTGTTTCAACCTCTTGGATAGGGTCGGTCTAAGAGGGCCGGTCCAGCCGACACGCAAAGAGACGCGCACGGCTGACCGGCTGCGATAGGTAGGGCCGGCAGCCAGGGAATGGAATTCCCTGGCTGAGTCGCATGATTAGGTCACGCTGATCTCAACCGCGGCGCGGTACGAATCCCAGTGGCTGCATTGCGGGCAATAGCCGACCCACTCGGACGCGCCGCGCTGGCAGGCAATGCAATGATAGGCGCGCGGCGTGCCGTTGGCGTGCGCATAGGCATTGACGGCCTGATCGAGCTGACCACGGGCCTTGTGTACTTCGGCCCAGAGATGGTGCAGTCGCGGCGGCACCGGCGGCCCGGTACCCACAGCTTCGAGCTCCTTCGCGGCGGCATCGGTGTTGCCGTCCGCCAGATAGAGCTGCGCATTCACCAGGTGCACGTGCGCCGCATCAATCTGGTCGGCGCGAATCTTTCGCAACAGGGTGCGCAACCGATCGCGATGGCGCGGCTCGCTGGCGATCGCCGCCAACCGTTCGACGAGCACGGTTCGAGGGCTTGAGCGCAAGGCGCGCTCCCACACCACGGAAGCCTCATCGGTGCGCCCGCCGGCGAGCAAGGCGTCGCCCAGACTGACCAGGATCGGCAACGCGGCCGTGCGGTTGTCGGCGAGGCTCTCGAGCGCGCGGATGCGTGCCGTCGGCTCGGTCAGTGCCAAGCCCGCTTGATAGTGCAGCACGGTGAGATACTCGCGCTCACGAGTCGCCTGCTGAATGTCGCGCAGCTCGCCGATGAGCGTCTCCTGCAGCGCGGCCGCTTCCTTCCACCGGTGCCCTTCGACATACCCGTCACGCAGCGCACGCAGCACGCGTGGCGCGTGCGGGTGCAGCGCGCGCAATCGCTCGAGCACCTCGATGCACGGGCCGCGCTCGCCAGCTGCACGGTAGGCGTCCGCCAAGGCAAAGAGAATTTCCGGATCGGTATGGTATTGATTGGCGGCGTCGAAGAGCAGACCACGGGCACGGTGGAGCTCGCCGGTATCACGGTACGAGGCCGCCAGCGCAATGACCGCGTGCGCGTTGTGCGGCCGGCGCTGCCATGCCTTCTGCAACAAGGCGCGGCCGCGCTGCGGATCGCCAGCCCACACCAATTGCTCGCCGCGTTCCTCCCACTCGTCGATGCGCTCACTGCGGCGCTGGCGGCGGCGCGAGCGCCAGGCGAGAAAGGCGCGACGGCCGGCCTGCAGCCACACCACCACGAGCACCGCCACCGCGCCCGTGAGGCAGGCAAAGACCATCAACAATCCCAAGTGGCCTTGCACCTTGTAGGCAGGCGCCAGGTGGAATTCGACGTCAACCGGATTCAGCCACGCCAGGTACGCAACGAGGCATACCATGGCAATCCCTACCAGCACGACAACCGCGCGTCTCATTTGCTGAGCTCTCGCCTTCGATCAGGTGTGGCAGCAACCCGGTTGAGCTGTGTCAGCCCCTAGCGACCAATCCTGCCCTGAGGCGCCCCGAAGGGGGGAGCGGTCCATAAAAAAGACGCAGGCCGCAGGCCTAGTGCGCGTCGTTGGCGAGGCGTAGGTCGCGCGCTTGCGCGCCGTACGGCTCAGGCAGGTCGACCCGGGGGGCTCGTGCCCACAATCGATCGAGGTCATAGAATTCGCGCACCGGCTCATAGAAGACATGCACGACCACGTCACCGAAGTCGAGCACCACCCACTGACCGCGCGAATAGCCCTCGATCGACAGGGCACGCACACCCGCACGCCCGAGGTTCTCTTCGATCCCCTGGGCGATGGCTTGCACCTGGGTGTCCGAGCGCCCCGTGCACACCAGGAAATAATCGGCCAGCGACGTCAATGGGCCAACCTCCATCAGCACGAGGTCGTACGCCTTCTTCTCGAGAGCGAACTTGACGCAGAGAAGCGCCGTGTTGCGACCGTCAGTGGACGTCAATGCGAACCGGCCTTGCCCGCGTACAACCCGTGGCGTGCGATGTAACGTTCAACTGAGGTGGGAACCAAGTAGCGGATGGACGACCCGTCGTGGAGCCGGCTACGCAGAGCCGACGCAGAGATGTCGAGATCACTGAGGCTCTGAAAGACGATCTGATTTCCCGTGCGATGCTCCAATGTCCTTGACGCCGCACGATAGCAAAAGTCCGCGCGCACGGCAACGGGGATTGCCGCGCGCAACGTCGCCGCGCGCACCGGCGGCCGCGAGGTCACGACCATATCGCACAACGCGAACAGGCTGCGATAGCTTTTCCACGTGGCGATCTCACGAAAGGCATCAATGCCCAAGATGAAAGTGAAACGCGCGCGTGGGAGGCGGACGCGCAACGCGCGCAACGTATCGACGGAGAAGGAAGGCCCGCAGCGGTCGATCTCTACCGTGGAAACGCGAAAGCGCGGATTGCCGGCGATCGCCAGGCGCACCATGGCAAGCCGATGCACTGCCGAGACCACGCCCGCCCCGCGCTTGTGCGGTGGCGTGGCGCTGGGAATGAACAGGACGCGGTCGAGCCCCTGCGCCTCACGCACTTCCTCGGCACTGCGCAAATGGCCGATGTGGATCGGATTGAAGGTCCCGCCGAACAAGCCGATGCGAGGAATTTGAGGATTTGAGGATTGGAGAATTTGAGGATGGGGGATGCGTTCCATCAATCCTCCAATTCTCCAATCCTCAAATCCTCAAATTCCCCATCACTCTCGGATTTGCCCGTTGCCGTGGATGACGTACTTGTAGGTGGTCAGCTCCCGCAGGCCCATCGGACCACGGGCGTGCAGGCGATTGGTCGAGATGCCGACTTCGGCACCGAAGCCGAACTCGTAGCCGTCGGTGAAGCGTGTCGACGCGTTCAGGTACACCGCCGCCGAGTCCACTTGTGAGAGAAACCGCTGCCCGTTGGTGTAGTTCTCCGTGACGATGGCATCCGAATGGCCGGTGCCGTGGGTGTTGATGAACTGAATCGCGGCATCGAGCGAGTCCACGACCTTCACCGCCACAACGAGGTCGAGATATTCCGTCCGCCAATCGTCCTCGCTGGCCGGCACCACGTCCGGCACGATCTGGCGGGTCCGTTCACAGCCGCGGACCTCGACGTTGGCGTCGCGCAAGGCGCGAATCATCGGTGGCAAGAACTGGCGCGCGACGCATTCATGGACCAGCAGGTTCTCCATGGCGTTGCAGACACCGGGGCGTTGCACCTTGGCGTTGAAGGCGATGCGTTGGGCCATCGCGAGATCGGCGTGCTCGTCGACGTAGACGTGACAGACGCCGGCATAGTGTTGAATGACGGGAATGGTGGACGACTCGGTGATGGCGCGAATCAGACTCTCGCCGCCGCGCGGGATGATCACGTCGATGTACTCGCTCTGCTGGAGCAGCGTCTGCACGGCGCTGCGGTCGCTCGTGGGGATGAGCTGGATCGCGGCGGCCGGAAGACCGGCCGCCGCCGCCGCCGCGGACAACACCGCGGCGATCGCCTCGTTGGTGGCCAGCGCTTCGGAGCCGCCTTTCAGCACGCAGGCATTCCCGGCCTTCACACACAGGGCCGCGGCGTCCGCGGTGACGTTCGGGCGCGATTCGTAGATGATGCCCACGACGCCGAGCGGAATGCGCACCTGGGCGATCTCCAAGCCATTCGGCCGCCGCCAGCGCGCCATCGTCTCCCCGACGGGATCAGGAAGCTTGGCAACATCGTCGAGCCCCGCGGCCATGGCCGCGATGCGCTCCTCGGTCAACGTCAGGCGGTCGAGCAAGGACGGGGACA
>CAZTDK010000061.1:0-15256 GCA_964611965.1 uncultured Binatia bacterium (SeqCode)
CCCATCACCGCGGCCGATGCCTTGCCACGACGTACGCCGCGCGTCGGCTTGCAGGAGTTCGGTTTGCCATTCGCGAATGAGCCGGAAGTCTCGCGCCACCTGGCGGCGTTTCTCCAACAACATCGGGAGGAGGAAGAGGGGCAGCAGCCGGACGCCATTCTTTTCAACGGCGGCGCGCTTACACCGGTGCTGCTGCGTGACCGTCTGCGCGCGTTGCTGGCCAGCTGGAACGCGGGCAAGCCGCCGGCTGTGTTGGAAAGCGTCGATCTCGATCTCGCGGTGGCGCGTGGCGCGGCCTACTACGGCCTGGTGCGGCGCGGGCGTGGCGTGCGCATCGGCGGCGGCGCGGCGCGCTCGTATTACATCGCGGCCGCGCCGAGCTTCGACAAGGCCGCTACGCCCGGCGTCTCCAAAGCCGAATCGGTTGCGGCGCTCTGCCTTGTGCCGCGCGGTATGCAAGAAGGGGACGAGGTTGAGATCACAGAACCGGCGCTGGAAGTGCACACGAATCGCGGGGTGACCTTCCCGCTGTACGCCTCGAGTACGCGACTTGGAGACCGGAGCGGCGAGCTGGTTACCGGCGACCGCGAGTCGTTCACCGCGCTGCCACCGATCCGTACGGTGTTACGCTTTGGAAAGAAGCTCGCGGTGCGGACCATTCCGGTGCACATCGTTGCCCGTCTCACCGAAGTCGGCACGCTGGAAGTCTGGTGTCGCTCACTCACCAGCGAGCATCGCTGGCGCTTGCAGTTTCAGCTGCGTGATCAGGCTGGCGCGCCGACCGAGGACGAGACGGACGCACCGGGCGAATCGATTGCCGAGTCGGTGGTCGGCGATACACAGCTGGCCAATGGCCTCGCGACGGTACGCTCCGTGTTTCCCTCCGGGGAAGCGCGCGGCGCCGGCGATCCGGTGCGTCTCGTGCGCCTGCTCGAGGACGCCATGGAGACCGGCAAGGACGCGTGGCCGCTGCTGGCGATTCGGAAGTTGTGGGACGCGGTGTGGGAGGGCCAAGCACAGCGCGCCGGCAGTGCGCCGCACGAAGCGCGCTGGCTGAACCTCAGCGGCTTCCTGTTGCGCCCCGGGTTCGGCGCCGAGCTCGACGACTGGCGCATCCAGCAGCTGTGGAAGCTCAAGTCCGTCGGTCCGCGCTTCCCGAAGGCGGCGCAGGTACGTGCCGAGTGGTGGAACATGTGGAAGCGTGTTGCCGGCGGCCTGACACGGCCGCAGCAGCTGCAGCTGCACACCGAGGTTGCACCGTTCCTGCTGCCGCGATTGAAAGCCAAGCTGAAGGGCGTTCCCAAGACGGGGCCGCAGGAGCTGCGCGAGTACTGGCAGCTGATGGCCAGCTGCGAGCGGTTGTCCGCCGAGCAGAAAGCCGAGCTCGGCAACGCCCTGCTACCGGCGATCGTGAAAGGCAAGGCGACCGAGGTGGAGATCTGGGCGCTGGGCCGCCTCGGCGCACGCGCGCCGTTCTATGGTCCGCTCAACTGTGTCGTGGCGCGTGACAGCGTCGCGCAATGGATCGATGCGTTGCTGGCAACCGAGTGGACGAAGCCCGAAGCCCTGACGTTCATGTTCGTCCAACTGGCGCGCTGCGTCGGCGACCGCGAGCGCGATCTCGACGCGGCGTTGCGCCAGCGACTCGCCGACCGCGTGCGCAACACGGCCGCCGGTGCGCGCGCGGCGCGGCTGCTGACCGAACTCGTGCCGTTGGAAACGCAGGAGCGCGCGCGTATTTTGGACGAGTCGTTGCCGGTGGGGTTGCAGTTGCGGAGTGAAGCGGCGGTGTGAAGCGGCGCGTGTCCTGCTTCGAAAAGTTCGCCGAGCAGTGAGAGTGGCACGCTGGAAGAGCGTGTCACTTAGAGTGTGGTCACTGCGGATAGAAGATCGGGTCGCCCTTCGGGCGCGTCTTCCAGCGCTTGTGGAACCAGATCCACTGCTCCGGATAGCGGCGGATCATCTCTTCTACCACCAGGCTACAGCGCTGTGTGTTGGTGATGACGTCGGCGTTGCGGTCGTCGGTGCGGACCATCTCGACTTCGGGCAGCGTGACGATCCGGTGATGTCCGCTCTCGCCTTGGCGCACCAGGAACGCGGGAAACACCGGCGCGCCGGTGAGCATGGAGAGGCGGGCGGCGCCGGGGGTGGTGCTCGCCGGCTTGCCGAAGAAGTCGACGAAGACGCCGAAGTTATGCGTCTGGTTTTGGTCGGACGGAATCACCAGGATGTCGTGCCGCCGCAACGCGCGGATCGCCTCCTTGGCAGCGGCCTTCTTCTTGATCGCGCGGGTGCCCGCCTTGGTGCGGACTGCCGTGATGGCGTCGTCGAAGCGCAGGTTGTGCATCGGACGATGCACCAGAGTAATCGGATGACCGAGCAGGCCGTGAAGGTACGCCAGCAACTCCCAGTTGCCGAAATGCGCCGTGAGGATCACGGCGCCGCGCTCGGCGGCGCTGGCAATCACATGCTCCCAAGCGGGACGATCGGCGAACGTGACGATTGAAGACAGGTTCTCTGCAGTGAGCTCGGGCAGATGGCAGAATTCCGCGACCACCCGACCCAGGTTGCGGCAACTGGCGCGCAAGATACCGCGACGTTCGTTGACGGACTTCTCGGGGAACGCGACGCTTAGGTTCAGCATCGCGATCCGGCGGTCGCGGGCGTCGAAGAGGTAGAAGAGCTCGCCGAGCCAGGCGCCGAAGCGCAACGCGATCTCCCGTGGCAACGCCGCAAACAGGGCAAAGGCGAAGCGAAAGCCGGCGTACTCAAGGCGATGACCGAGACGCGGCAGCGGCGCCGCCTCAACCGCGTTGGCCGCGGTGAGCGGTGTAGGTGCGTCGGGGGTCACGGACCGTGCCCCTGTGCGTCAGGGCCCGTGGCCAGCGTCATGACTTCGGCCCGCGTGCCGTTGGGCTCGCGGCGGGCGCGCAAGTCCCTCAGGCCGCAGATGCGTTCGAACCGTATACCGCTCAAACCGGCGCCGGTGGCGTGGTTGGTGGCGCCGATGCGTAGATGGCGCGTTCCTTCGCGAGTAGCTCGCTGTATACCTGGCGATCGATCTCGCGATAGCGCTCCATTGCAGCGGTCATCTTCTCGACGCCGCCGGGCTCGGATTGGGCGATCTCCTCGAGCTTGCCCCTGATCCACGAGATGTGCCACTTCTCGTCCTTCGACACTTCGCTCAAGATAGCCATGGTTTCCGGGTCGACACTGCCACGCCCGGCATGATCGGTGTACCGCTGATGGGAACGCTCTTCGACGACGACCGTGAGCGCTAGAATATCGATCAAGTTGCGTGGGACGACGCGCAAGCCGATGCGGGTCTGGTAGCCGTCCGCCACCTTCGTGGGCTCGCCGCCGAGATCGGTGATACGCTTGGTCCACATCCAGGCGTGGCGCGTTTCGTCGGCCAGATGCAGCGACAGCTTCACTTGCGATTCGGGATCATCCAGGTGCGACATCAGACGGAACAAGAGATTCGCGCCCCGCAGCTCGGCGTCGCGGTAATAATTGAACAGTATGATTTCTCGTGGGTCTGCAGCCATGGCCGGCCCTCCTTCAATTCGCGTGCATGCGTTGCGGTATCCTGGTTCGTATATTGAAAATCCCTACCCAGATCAAGGTGACATACTCGGCGGGCGCACATGTCCTGACCCGCGGCACGCTTCGTCAGCGACGCGTCGGACCTGGCACCCCATAGCGACTCAACGCGGAGCGGCCATAGAAGAGACGCCGGCCGCAGGCCCTAGACCACGCCGGCTTTTAGCAGGTCGTGCAGGTGAATGATCCCGATTGGTGGTTGCCCAGCCTCGCGGAGAACAAACAGGGAGGTAATGCTATAGCGTTCCATTACGGCGACCGCCTGCTCGGCGAGCACGGTGGCGGCGATGGTCTTCGGATTGCGTGTCATGAGATCGATTGCGTGCGTGCTGCGGATGTCGTCGATCTTCGCCAGTGCCCGCCGGAGATCACCGTCGGTGATGATGCCCACGAGCGCACCGCCGGCGTCGACGACACCGGTGACGCCGAGGCGTTTGCCGGTGATCTCCAGCAACGCGTCATTGAACGGCGTCGTCAAGGTCACCAGGGGGATTTCATCCCCGCGATGCATGAGCTCCTCGACCTTCATGAAGCGGCGGCCAAGTGCGCCGCCGGGGTGTAAGACGGCGAAATCATCGGCGGCGAAGCCCTTGCGCTCGAGCAGCACGACGGCCAGGGCATCGCCGAGCGCCAGCGCCGCCGTTGTGCTCGCGGTCGGCGCCAGGCCCATGGGGCACGCCTCTTCGGCGACGCTCACATCGAGGGCCACGTCGGCGGCGCGTGCCAGCGTGGACGTGGTGTCGCCGGTGACCGCAATCAACGGCAGATCCATGCGCTTGATCAGTGGCAGCAAGCGGACGATCTCGTCGGTCTCGCCGCTGCTCGAGAGTGCCAGCACCGCATCGCCCTTCATGAAAACGCCGGCGTCTCCGTGTGCCGCTTCGGCCGCATGCAGAAAGAGCGCCGCGGTACCGGTGCTGGTCAGCGTCGCGGCGATCTTGCGACAGATGATTCCCGATTTGCCCATGCCGGTCACGATCACCTTGCCGGTACAGGCCGCAAGCACATCGATGGCGTGATCGAAGCGCGCGTCGAGGCGCGAGGCCAGGGCGGCGACCGCGCGTGCCTCGATGGCCAGCACACGCCGCGCCCGGCGGATGTCGTCGCTCTCACGCGCGCGCCGCACCGCTGGCGGCCGTCTCGTATGCTTGGGGTGGGGAGCTTGTGGCATGCGCGACGCCGCGTCAGGCGGCCTTCACAATCGCATCGATCCGCTTGAGCTCGCGCAGCAGCGTCTCCAGCTCGTCCAACCGGTACGAGTTCGGCCCATCGCTGAGCGCATGATCCGGGTCTTCGTGCACTTCCAGGAACACGGCATCGACGCCGGCGGCCACCGCGGCGCGCGCCAGTGTGCGGATAAATTCACGCTGCCCACCTGATGCGGTACCCTGGCCGCCGGGCAGTTGCACGCTGTGTCCGGCATCGTAGACCACCGGATACCCGAAGCGCGCCATGATCGCGAGCGAGCGCATGTCGACAACGAGGTTGTTGTACCCGAACGTGTAGCCGCGCTCGGTGACCAGCAGCTGCTGGTTGCCGCCGCTGCCGAGTTTCTCGAGTACCGGTCCCATGTCCCACGGCGCCAGGAACTGGGCCTTCTTGACATTGACCGGCTTGCCCGCCGCCGCGACATCAATCAGGAAATCCGTCTGCCGGCACAGGAAGGCCGGCGTTTGTAAGACATCGACCACCTGCGCCACCGCGCGCACCTGATCCGACGCGTGCACATCGGTGAGCACCGGCACACCGACCTCGCGCTGTACCGTCGCCAGGATCTCCAGCCCGCGGTCGAGCCCGGGCCCGCGATACGATTGCAGGGATGTGCGGTTCGCCTTGTCGAAGGACGCCTTGAAGATAAACGGAACCCCGGCACGCTCGGCGACGGCGCGTAGCTCCGTCGCGTGCCGGAGCGTGTGCTCGCGGCTCTCGATGACGCATGGCCCGCCGATGAACACAAACGGCCGGCCGCCACCGATGCGCAGCGGCCCGACGACGACTTCGCGGGAAGGCATCTCAGTTGTCCAAAGAAAGAGAGCTCGCGCCAAGGCGCAAAGCCACAACGGAAGACAAGCTGACCGAATCAGTTCTGGTCGGCATGTCCCCGTGATTGATTACGTCTCTTGGCATCTCTTCTTTGCGCCTTTGCGGCTTGGCGCGAGCTCTTTTGGATCGCCCAGCCGCCTGTCGGACTTGGTAGTAGCGACCAACGGGAGCGGACCATAAAATAGACGCCGCCCGCAGGGCCTAACGCACGGCGCTCAGCAGCGGCGTGCGCGTGGCGGCCGACTTGTGCTGGAGTGCGGCCTTGATGAACCCCTTGAAGAGTGGGTGGCAATCGAGCGGTCGCGACTTGAACTCCGGGTGAAATTGGCTCGCCAGGAAAAAGGGATGATCCGCCAGCTCGATCATTTCCACCAGCTCGCCATCGGGGGAGAGGCCGCTGAGGATGAGTCCGTGCTGCGTCAGCGTGTCACGGTAGGTGTTGTTGAACTCGTAGCGATGGCGATGGCGCTCACTGATCTTTTTCTTGCCGTAGAGCCGGTACGCCAGCGAGTCCTCGCGCAAGATGCAGTCGTAGGCCCCCAGGCGCATAGTCCCGCCCTTGCGCGTCACGGCGCGTTGCCCCGACATCAGGTCGATGACCGGATGCGGGGTGTGCGCGTCGATCTCGCTGGAATTGGCGCCTTCCAAGCCGCAGACGTGGCGGGCGAACTCGATGACCGCCATCTGCATGCCGAAGCAGATGCCGAGAAAGGGGATTTTCTCCTCGCGCGCGTGGCGTACCGCGGCGATCTTCCCTTCCGTCCCGCGTGGCCCGAATCCCATCGGCACGAGGATACCATCGGCGTGTTCCACCAGGTCGGGAAGATTATCCGGTTCGATCTTTTCCGAGTCGATGTAGTCGATCTCGACTTTCGACTCGTTGGCGATGCCGCCGTGTACCAAGGCCTCGTGCAAGCTCTTGTACGAATCGGCAAGATCGACGTACTTGCCGACCATGGCGATGCGGACGTGCTCGCGCGGATGTTTCACCGTCTGCACCACCTTCGCCCATTTGGTGAGGTTGGGGCCGCCAGTCCAGATGTTGAGCTTGTCGACGATGCGCTCGTCGAGGCCCTCTTCGTGGAAGACCATCGGCACCTCGTAGATGCAATCGACATCCTTGGCCGTGATGACCGAGGTCTCGTCGACGTTACAGAAGTGGGCGATCTTCGCCTTGATCTTGCGCTCCAAAAGGCGATCGGTCCGGCACAGCAGGATGTCCGGTTGAATGCCGAGCCCGGTGAGCTCCTTGACGCTGTGCTGGGTCGGCTTGGTCTTTACCTCGCCGGCGGTGCTGATGAACGGCACCAGCGTCAGGTGCACATATAGAATGTTCTCGCGGCCGCGATCCCAGCGGAACTGGCGGATGGCTTCGAGAAACGGCAGGCCTTCGATGTCGCCGACGGTGCCGCCGACTTCGCCGATGGCAATGTCGTAGCCCTCGGCGGCTTCGAGGATGCGGCGCTTGATCTCGTCGGTGATGTGCGGGATCACTTGGACGGTACCGCCGAGGTATTCGCCCTTGCGTTCGTTGGCGATGACCCGGTCGTAGACCTGGCCGGTGGTGAAGTTGTTCTTCTGGGTCATGCGCGACGACAGGAAGCGCTCGTAATGGCCGAGGTCGAGATCCGTTTCGGCGCCATCGTCGGTGACGAACACCTCGCCGTGCTGGAACGGGCTCATCGTTCCCGGATCGACGTTGATGTAGGGATCCATTTTGAAGATCGTTACCTTCAGCCCGCGGCTTTCGAGCAGTGCGCCGATGGAGGCCGACGCGAGCCCCTTGCCGAGGGACGACACCACGCCGCCCGTGACGAAGATGAACTTGGTGCGCTTCGACTCTGTCGCCATTGCCCCTCCTTACCCCGCCGCCAACGCGCGGGCCCGTTCCAAGTCCTCTGGAGTATCGACTTCCACACTTGCGGTGCGTGTCTCTGCAACCCGAATACGAAATCCCCACTCCAACGCCCGCAGCTGTTCCAACATTTCCGCCCGTTCCAACGGCGTCGGCTCCAGCCGCGCAAATGTAAGCAGGAAGTCGCGCCGGTACGCGTATAGCCCAATATGTTTGTAAGCAAGGACGCCCCCCGCAGGGGTGCGCCAGTAGGGGAGGGGGCTGCGCGAGAAGTACAGCGCATAACCGTCGCGGTCGGTGACCACCTTGACGACGTTCGGATTGGCCACCTCCCTCGCATCGGAGATCGGCGTCTTTACCGTGGCCATCGGTAGCATCGCGTCCTCGCGGAGCAGCGCGATCGCAGCGCCGAGGGTATCCCCGTCGAGAAATGGCAGATCGCCCTGGACGTTGACGACGATCTCGGCGTCGAGATCGGTGGCTGCCTCGGCGATCCGATCCGTGCCCGACTGGTGCGCGCTGCTGGTCATCACCACGTCGCCGCCAAAGCCACGGACAACGTCCGCGATACGGGCGTCGTCGGTGGCGACCAATACGCGTTCCACCAGATCGACGGCGCGGGTGCGTTCGTAGACGTGCTGGATCATCGGCTTGCCATCGATTTGTGCCAGGGGCTTTCCGGGGAGACGTGTGGACTCATAGCGTGCGGGGACTATCGCGACGACCTGTGAGCCCATGAGAATGTCCGTTGCCGGGGGATCGATTACGGAAGATTCGTATATCAGAGGTCGCCGGCAAAGCAAATCGGGGTGGGTAGTCCCGCGTGGGAGGGATCGGCGCACCAGGGCGCTCCAAAGAAAAGGGGCGCGCACCCGGGACGCGAGTCCCGAGCGCCGCGCCCCTCCGCGGGATCGCCGCGTAGAGAAGCTGAGACTAGTCTGTAACGCTGGTTCGCATCACGTAATCGTCAGCTAAGACCGTGAGGAGTGCCTCCGCCGCATCAGCGGTACGATGCCTACGAGAGCGAGAGCGCCGACGAGCAGCGCCAATCCGCGCGGCGTCAGCGTCGGGGTCGGCTGCGTTTGGATGCAACTCCCTTCGTGCCCCGGAAGCGCACACTGTCCTGGCGGCGGACACGCACTGATGCAGCAAACGCCGTCCACGCAGAATCCCGAGTTGCAGTCGTTGCCGGTTTGGCACGGATCGCCCGGAGGTGCCGGAGTCTGCGTGCTCGTCGGTGTGGGGGTGAAGGTGGGTGTTGCGGTAGCGATGGCTGTCGATGTGGCGGTCGGCGACGAGGCGGCGGTCGGCGACGAGGTGGCGGTCGGCGTCGGGTTCTGTGTCCCTGTTGTGGTTGGGCTTGGGGTCGGCGCGCAGGGCCCTGATTCTACAGCCGTGCCGGGGCAAAAGCCCGCGTCGTTGTCGGTGACCAGCGAGCCGGTCCCCGCGCTGTAAGTGCAATAGAAATCGCCGGGATTCTCCCCAGAGAACGCAGGGTACGAGCAGAAAATAGGATCGGTAGAGGTGTCGGAAGTTCCAAGGGGGAACCCTGCAAGATCTTCGGACGGGCACTGAAAGCACGATTGGGCGAGCACGGAGCCGGGCAACAGGAGGCAAAGCAACCCCACACCAGCCCAAAACACGGATGTTCCTCTCGAACGCATTCGGTCACCTCCGCACAAATTTTGCGCTTGTCTCTATCAGACCTTTCACCAGGCTTCAATTCTATCTGCTTGTTTTAGTGAAGTTTGCGCTGCTGCGGCATCTCTCTTTGATGCTGGCTATGCGTCCCGACACGGCAAGCCCTGAAGCCACCCCAAACAAAGCGGGCCGGAGGCCTTCCGCGGCACGCCTCCCTGGCGCAGGATCACCGAAGCGGCCCCGGCGTGCTCCTCCGCAGCTCCCACCCCGTTCCGGCGACGAAGGTGCCGATTACGAAGATCTCCTCACCGGCAGCCGTACAGTCGGTGCGCAGCGCCTGCACTACCTCGGCAGGCACCGCGGCGAGGAGGCCGCCGGAGGTTTGGGGGTCGACACAGAGCTCGCGCGTGACGGATACAGCGTCCGCCGGCAACGCAGGCGGCGCCCCGGCGCGCGCATTGGCGGTGTGGAACGAGCTCCTCCAGCCGGCCGCCAACAGCTCACGCGCGCCCGGCAACGCGGGCAGCGCATCGTCGTCGACCTGCGCGCCGACGCCACCGCCGCGCAGCATTTCGGACAAGTGGCCGCCCAAACCGAAGCCGGTGACGTCCGTGCAGGCGCGTGCTCCATGACGCTGCAACAATCGCATGGCGGCGCGATTGCTGCGCAGCATGGATACGTAGGCCGCCTCGACCCAATCGGCGTCGGCGAATCCCATGCGTGCGGCCGCGAGAATCACCCCCGTGCCGAGGGGTTTGGTCAGTACCAGCGCATCCCCCGGTCGTGCGCCGCGCTTGCGCAGGATGGCGTTGGGCGTGACCCAACCGTGCATGCTGAACCCGACGATGGTTTGCTCGCCGGCAATGGTGTGCCCGCCAACCAGCGGAATGTCGAGCTGGCGCAGTTGCCGCAGTGCGCCGCGCAGGAAGTGCTCCAGTTGCTGTTCGGTACGCCGGTCGTCGTTCGGCAGGCAGACGAAGGCCACTGCCGCCGCGCAGTCGGCTCCCATGGCATAGAGATCGCTCGCGGCGTTGTTGGCGGCGACCTGGCCGACGAGGTATAGATCCTCGCTGAACGGTGGGAAGGCGTCGGTCGTTGCTACCGCCAGCGTCCCTGGGGGAGGCGCAAAGACGGCCGCATCGTCCGGTTCCTGCAGGCCGATGATGACGCCCGCGGCACGTGGCAGGTCCAGTCGGGCCAGGACGCGACTCAGCACATCCGCACCGACCTTGGCGGCGCACCCGCCGCAGGCAGGCATCGGCCGCGCCATCTTCTCGCGCTCGGCTAGCGGCGGCCGCTCGTAGCGGCGAATGAAGCGCCGATCGATGTAGTCTTTCAAGCGCCACGCCAGGCGGCCATGTAGGGCCAATCCGCCACGACTCAGAACGGCGCGCTCGTCGCCGGTGTTCAACAGCGCAAGGAAGTCACGTTGCGGTCGAAATGGCCGCGTGCGCCGGCCACGCGCCGCGGCGCGCAGGTTGGCGGTGAGCAGCGGCCCTTGCCGAACCGCGTAGACGCCGGCTTTGGGCAAATCCGGATGCGATGCCAGCGCTGCACAGTCGCCGGCTGCAAAAATCTCCGGAAACTCCGTACAGCGCAGGTCATCGCCGACGTGCAGGCAGCCACGCGCGTCCACCGGCAAGCCGGACCGCGCCAGCAGCGCCGGCCCGGCGGCGCCCGTTGCCCAGACGATCAGCGAGGCCGGCAGCACACGGCCATCGGCGAGGCGTACGCCGAAGGCGTCGGCGCTCACCACCACCACTTCACCGAGGAACCGAATCGCATGTGTCTGGAACGCCCGCAGCACCGCGCCCGAGGTCCGTGCGTGCGCCGTCGCCACCGGACGGTCGGCCCGATCGCACACGGTCACACTCCCTGTGCCGTCCGCGCGCAAGCGCGCCGCCAGGGCGAAGGCAATTTCACAGCCGCCGGCGCCGGCGCCGACAATCACCACCTGTCGGCCCGACGCCGGCAGCGGTTCTCGCAGCGCGCCTTCGATCTCCTGCACCGCGACTTCGATGGGTTTGACCATGGCGACCGGAGCATGCTTGGCCACCCGGTCCGTCGCGGCCGGCTGCGAGCCGATGTCGAGCGAGAGCAGATCGTACGCCAATGGCGGGCGGTCTTGGAGCTGCAACAGCCGCTGCGACGGATCGATGCGCACGACGCGGTCGGCCAGAAACTCCGCGCCGGCGCGCGCTGCCAGGGCGCGCACGTCGATCTGCGCCTGGCGCAGCCGGTACTGGCCGGCGAGCACGCCCGGCACCATGCCGGAATAGGTGGCGTAGGAATTCGGCGAGACGACCGTGAGCCGTAGCGCCGGGGCGGGGCGCATCGCCAACGACCTGAGCACGTGCACGTGCGTGTGGCCGCCGCCGGCGAAAACGAGGTGCTGCTGAGGCGTCAGCTGCATCGGGCTGGCCCCTGACTTAGCAGCCGCGGCGCGACAATTCGACAAGGACGGTTGGCGCAAGCCGTCGACTCCATTCGACCCGCGCGTCGCCACCGCCAAACGCTATCGCGCGAATCGACGAATACGGAGCGCGGCTTGACCTGTCTGCCTCCCAGCAAATAAGGTGACCGCTACACTCCCACGAAAAGGACACTCCGTGCGCTACAGCCAGTCGCTGATCCCTACACTGAAGCAGGACCCCACCGATGCCGAGGTCGTGAGCCACAAGCTCATGGTGCGGGCCGGCATGATTCGTCAGGTTGCTCGCGGCATCTATGACTTTCTTCCCTTGGGACTGCGCGTCGTTCGCAAGGTGGAACAGATCGTCCGCGAGGAGATGGACCGCGCCGGTGCGCAGGAGATCCTCATGCCGGCCATCTGCCCGGCCGAGCTGTGGCAGGAAAGCGGCCGGTGGGACCAGTACGGCAAAGAGCTCTTGCGCATGAAGGACCGCTACGAGCGCGACTTCTGCTTCGGCCCGACGCACGAAGAAGTGGTCACCGACATCGTGCGGCGGGAAGTCCGCTCGTACCGCGACCTGCCGCTCAATCTCTACCAGATCCAGGTGAAGTTTCGCGACGAGCTGCGCCCGCGCTTCGGGCTCATGCGCGGCCGCGAGTTCATCATGAAGGATGCCTACTCCTTCCACGTCGACGCGGAGGACTGCGACCGCGAGTACCAGAAGATGGCCGACACCTACCGCCGTATCTTCCAGCGTTGCGGGCTGACGACCCGCCAGGTTGAATCGGACACCGGCGCCATCGGCGGCCGGCGGGCGCACGAGTTTCAGGTGCTTGCCGACTCCGGTGAGGATGCCATCGTCAGCTGTACGAAATGCGAGTACGCCGCCAACGTCGAAAAAGCCGCCATCGGCGCTGCGCGCGCTGTCTATGCTGGCACTCCGACGATTCCTCTGAAAAAGGTGCGGACGCCCGAAAAGCGGACGGTCGAGGAGGTGGCGGCGTTTCTGGCCGAGCCGCCGGAGTGTTTCATCAAGACATTGCTGTTCACCACGAACACCGGCGAGCACGTGGCTGCCCTGGTGCGCGGCGATCATGAGCTCTCCGAGATCAAGCTGCGCACCGTGCTTGGCGTCGAAGCGGCGGTCATGGCGGACGCGGGCACCGTCCAGCGCCTCACCGGCGCCGGGGTTGGGTTTGCCGGGCCGCTCGGGCTGAAGGTTCGCACCGTCGCCGATCAAGGATTGCTCGGCATCCGCGGAGCTGTGACCGGTGCCAATGAAACCGATCATCACTTCGTCGGCGTCGATCAGGAGCGTGATTTCCCCAGTGTTGAGTTTGTCGATTTGCGCTTGGCGCGCGCCGGTGATTTGTGCCCCCGCTGCGGTGACGGCGTGTTCGACGGTCACCGTGGCATCGAAGTGGGCAACATTTTTTACCTCGGGACCAAGTACAGCATTCCGATGAAGGCGACGTTCCTCGATGCCGGGGGGCAGGAGCGACCGATGGAGATGGGTTGCTACGGCATCGGCATCACGCGCACCGCCGCGGCGGCGGTCGAGCAGAACCACGACGCCAACGGCATCATCTGGCCCATGCCGCTGGCGCCGTTCCAGGTGTCCGTGGTGCCCGTCAATTGGGACGACCCGCGCATGCGTGAGACGGCGGAGGACCTCTATGCGAAGCTGCAGGCGGTGGGCGTCGAGGTGTTGCTGGACGATCGCGCCGAACGACCGGGGATCAAGTTCAAGGACGCTGATCTGCTCGGCATCCCGCTACGCGTGACCATTGGCGCCAAGAGTCTCGAGCGCAACTGTGTCGAATTCAAACGGCGCACCGAGAAGGCGGCGCAGGAGGTGCCCCTCGCCGACATCGTCGAGCGCGTCGCTGCGCAGGTGCGCGCGGAGCTGGCATCATGAGTCTCTACTGGCCCTTCGGCACGCGACAGGGGGGGATGCGTAGCCGGCTGATCTTCGCGCTGGATCTCAGCTCCGTTCCGGAAACGATCAAGCTCGTTGAGTGCCTGCGCGGCGAGGTGGGGATGTTCAAGGTTGGCAAGCAGCTGTTCCTGCACGCCGGGCCGCAGGTCGTCCACATGATTCGCGATGCCGGCGGTGAGGTGTTCCTCGACCTCAAGTTCCACGACATTCCGCGCACGGTGGCCAAGGCCGCCGTCGAGGCGACACGCATGGGCGTGCGCATGTTCGACGTGCACGCCTCCGGCAGCTTGGAGATGATGCAGCGCACCGTCAGTGAAGTGACCAAGGTGTGCCGGAGTGAGGGTTTACGAAGGCCGAAGGTGCTCGCGGTCACCGTGCTCACGAGCTTGAACCGCGACGATCTCAAACGTGTCGGCGTCGTCAGTGGCGTCGAAAATCAGGTCGTCCGCTTGGCACGGCTGGCCAAGGAAGCGAGCATGAATGGCGTCGTCGCCTCGCCGCAGGAGATCGCGCCCATCCGCAAGGAGTGTGGCCGCGGTTTCCTCATCGTTACGCCGGGTGTGCGCCTGCGCGGCGCCACCTGGGAGGACCAGAAACGCGTCATGACCCCGGAAGCCGCCATTCGCGCCGGCGCGGACTATCTCGTGATCGGGCAACCGATCCGCGACGCCGAGGACCCGGTAGCGGCGGCACGTGACATCGTCGCGGCGATGGAACGCGGCTTGACCAGTCCCGACCGCCGGACCCGTCCTGACGCGGAACAACTGTAGGTACGCCCCCTCTCTGTCTGGGGTATTGGAATTAACTCCCGACCCGCATGATTCCCATCCCCGAAGACGAGGTGCACTACCTCACTGCGGCGCTGCAGGCGGCGCGCGTGGCGCGTGGGTTTCTCGGTTGGATGGAAATCGCAAGTGAGCGGCTCGCGCCGGAACGCTTCGCGGCACTCGCCGACGAAACCGCACGCACCTTTGCCGCACCGTTGCGTGACGCGCGTGATGCCTTGGATGCGCACGCCCCGCCGGCAGCGCTGGCGCCGTTCGCGCAGCGGCTGGCGGCCGGGTTTGCCGACGTCGAAAAGGCGTTCGAGTTGTTCACGACATTTCCGCATGCCTCGCCGGGGGAAAGCATCGCGCGCATCCTCGGTGCTCTGCACCACGTGGCGCGCGCGCTGGAGACGTTTTACTTGCTCCAACAAGCACTGCCCCCGTTCACCGACTTCTGGCCGGTAGCGCCCACGCACGGGCCGCAACCGGTGCCCGAGACGGGCCCTCCATACGCCGGCGGCGCGCCGGAAGCCGCGCCCAGCGGTATTCTGCACGTCGGCAAGGGTGGGCAGCATGGCGGCTTCGCGTTGTATGTGCCCGAAGAGTATACGCCGGCGCGCCGTTGGCCGGTGATCGTGGCGTTGCACGGGGGCTCCGGCAACGGCCGCGACTTCCTGTGGACCTGGGTGCGCGAGGCTCGGCGCTTTGGGTATGTGCTGGTGGCCCCGTCCGCAGTGAACGACACCTGGAGCGACCTTGATGAGCCAGGGCTGCTCCAGATCCTGGCGTGGATCGAGCGCCAGTATCACATCGAGCGCCAGCGTATCCTGTTGACCGGGCTGTCCGACGGTGGGACGTTCACGTTGCTCTACGGCCTGCTGCGCCCGGAACTGTATCGTGCTCTGGCGCCGCTCTGTGGCGTGCTCCATCCGGCGAACGAAATGCTCGGCAACCTCGGGCGCAAGACGAAGCGGCAGAAGCTGAAGGTCCCGGCG
>CAZTDK010000062.1:0-15168 GCA_964611965.1 uncultured Binatia bacterium (SeqCode)
CGACCGCTTCCTGGCGGCACTCGACGCCCTCGCCTAGGGCCTGCGGCCGGCGTCTCTTCTACGGTCCGCTCCCGTTTGGTTGCTGTGGCGCTGCCAAGTCCGACAGGCAGCTAGAGTGCAGTTGCTGATTGTCCTGCCTGCCGGTGATCTGTAGACTGGCGTCAAATTACCAGCGAGGTGCCACGATGGCTAGCGACGCTCCAACCAAGAAGCTCAGCCGACGAAAGGTTCTGAAAAACGCGGTGGCCGTCACTTCCCTTGGTGTCGCTGGAGCTGCGTGGTATCAGGTCTGGAAGAACAGCACCTATCTGTTCCTGATGCGCGATGCGCCGCGCGAGGCGGCGCACCCCGATCCCGCCTGGCAGGGATCGACGGTGCGCCACTATCGCCCGCTCGGCAACACCGGCATCGAAATGTCCGACATTTCCTTCGGCGGCGCCGGCATCTCGGACCCCGACGTTGTGACGCGCGCCGTCGAGCGCGGCATCAACTACTTCGATACCTCGCCGGACTACAGCCAGACGGGCAGTGAGCAGGTCATCGGCAAGGCCCTCAAACCGCACCGTGACAAGGTCTTCGTCGCTTCCAAGTTCTGCACCGGTGCGGGCCACCTGCCCAAAGACACGCCGGTGCCCGAGATCATCGCCGCGGTCGAGGGCAGCTTGAAGCGTCTGCAAACCGACTATCTCGACGTCTGCATCATTCACGAAACCAACAGCCTCGACCGACTGATGGCGCCGACGTTTCATGAAGCGTTTGATCGGCTGAAGGAGCAGGGCAAAGTGCGCTTCCTCGGCGTCAGCAGCCACACGCCCAACCTCGAAGAGGTGATGCGGCACGCGGTGGACAGCGGCCGCTTTCAGATGCTGCTGGTCGCCTACAACTTCAACAACTGGCCCAACCTTACCACCATCTTCCACGACGCCAAGCAACGCGGCATCGGCGTCGTCGCCATGAAGACGCTCAAAGGCGCCAAGGCCACCGTGCTGAAAAACTTCGACGACCCCAATCGGGCCTTCAGCCAGGCCGCCTTCAAGTGGGTTCTGAGCAATCCGGATGTCAGCGGGCTGGTGGTATCGATCACCGACCACAATCAGGTCGACGAGTACCTTTATGCATCCGGCGCACCCTTGAAAGATTCCGACGTCGCGCTTCTGCAACGCTACGACACCCTGGTCACCCATGAGTATTGCCGTCCCGGTTGCGGCGCCTGCCTCGATCGCTGTCCCAACGGCGTGCCGGTGGACGACATCTTCCGCTATGCCATGTACGCCGAGAACTACGGGCGAACCGGCGAAGCCAGAACGCGCTACGCGGCGCTCGCCGCCGATCGCCGTGCCGCGAGCTGCCTGCACTGCCCGGCGCCGTGCGAAGCCGCGTGCCCGTTCGACATCAAGATTCGCGAGAAGTTGCTGGGCTTCGACCGCCTGCTGCGCGCGTGACGGACGCCGCGGCGCATCACGTCATCGGCGCCGCGAGGTTCTCGGCAATCAGCTGGTACACCTTGGCGGAAAACAGCAAGGCGAGGTGGCCGACGTCGTTCACCTGGATGTTGAACGCCCCGGGATAGCTGGCGTGGCTCGGCGGCAGCACCATGGCGTCGAAGGTGGAATGAATGGCGATGACGTCGAACTGCTGCGGGAGGTGATCGACGGCGTTGAGCTTGTTCAATAGGGGTGCTCCCGGCGCCACCGCGCGCAGCCGACCGAACCGTGCCAACTCGGTGCCGAAGTGCGGCGTTCCCAGGGTGACGATGCGGCGGACGTTGGGGGTGGAATAGCGCCGCACACAATACCGCACCACCAACCCGCCGACACCGTGACCGATGAGTGTGAGCGGCTGATTGCCGGGAACGGCCTGCTGGATCATCTGCCGCAGCGCTTCCGCAACACCTTCGACGTCGAGACGGGCGGCGCAGCCAGCGCGGCTGCCAAGGCAATAGACCGGTCCCCATCCCTCGCGCCGCAAACGATAGCGGAGACACCACAGCGAGCCGGCCGTCAGCCCCCAGCCGTGCACAAGGATGATGGGCCCGCGCGTGATCGGGCCGGCACAGCGGCGCCGCATACGCCAAGCGAGCGGCACGAGGAACACGACCGCTGCCAGGGCGACGCATTCCCGCGCAAAGGCCAGCGTTGCATGGAACACGCCCAACCCCTCGACGGCATCGCACGCCGGCAACGTCCGCAGCCGGCGCGCCCGCCAGGCGTAGAAGCCGCCGTTGACGAAGAGCACCAGCAGCGCCATCGCCAGCGCGAGGGACAATACGACGTGCACAGCCGCACGCTTATCGCAGCGCCAGCGGCGCAGCAAAGGTGGACGACAGACAACAAACTACAGACGACAGACAAGGAGGGGAGAGCAGCGGAGGTAAACGGAGACCAAGCAAAGTCAGGGAGGCAGGGTTGAAGCGGTCTGTCGTCTGTCGCCTGTCCTCCCCCGTCGCCGCGATTTGCGTCGCATGGTATGCAAGGAGAGCGATGACGATTCAGGAACCCGTATCGAAGCCTCCAACGCCGGCGCGACCTGACCCCGGTCCGTTGCGCCGCTTCGGCGCCCTTCCGGGGCTGCTGTGTCGGACCGTGTTTTCGCAGGTGCGCGTCGACTCCGACGCGATCGAGCATGTCCGCGGGTTGGCCACGCGTGGCAGCATCGTCTACGTGCTGCGCTACCGCTCGCTGGTCGACTACATGCTCATCGCCTTCGTGCTGCTGCGCGAAGGCTTGCCGCTGCCGGAGTTTGTCAGCGACATCCCGACCCTGCTGCTCCGTCCGCTGCGGGAGATCGTCACCACCGTCTGGCAGCGGGTGCGCACCATGCGGCTGCACGGGCACACCATCCGCCGCTTCGAGGACCGCGATCGCTGCCAGCGGCTGGTGAGCGCCGGACGTCCGGTATTGATCTTCATGCGCAGCCGCGCCCCGTGGGTGTCGCCCTTCGCGACGCGCCGGGCGGCGCTGCGCCGCGTGCGCAGCGGCACCGACTATTTGCGCGAGATCGTCCACACCTCGGGCGACCGCGAGGTCTTCCTCGTTCCGCTCGCCGTTCTGCGCGGGCATTTCCGGCATCAGGAGTCGCGCCTGGCCACCCTGGTCTACAGCGTTCAAGAGGCGCCCGGCGAAGCGAAGCGGCTGTTGTCATTGCTCTGGCATGCGCGGCAGACCAGCATCACCGTAGGGAAAGACGTGCGCCTGGGCGACTTCAAGCGGCACAGCGCCACCGAAGGCACCGAGCGCAGCGTGCGCCGTCTGGCGCGCGCGCTGCAGATTTTCCTCTATCGCGAGGAGCGCGTCGTCTGGGGGCCGCCGTTACTGCCGAAGTCGCGCGTGCGCCAACTGGTGTTGCAGGGCGATGATCTCAGCGCGCTCATTCGGCGCCTGGCATTGGAACGCAACCAGCCGGAGTCGCGGCTGCGGCGCAAAGCCGAGAAGTACTTCGACGAAATGGCGGCGAACTACAAGGGCTTCTACTTCACCTTCATGGAGTTCCTCCTGAACCGCATCTGGCCGCGGGTGTTTCAAGGCTTCGAGTACAGCGGCCTCGACAACGTCATCGAATGCGTGAAGCAGCATCCGGTCGTGCTGGTCCCCTGCCATCGCAGTCACTTCGACTACTTGATCCTCTCGTACATGTTCCACGCCAACTACCTGAGTCCGCCGCACATTGCCGCCGGGATCAACCTGTCATTCTGGCCGCTCGGGCCGGTGTTTCGCGGCGCCGGCGCCTACTTCATCCGCCGTACCTTCGAGGGCAACGAGCTGTACAAGACCGTCTTCCGTAAGTACCTGACGTTCCTCATCCGCGAGGGCTACACGCAGGAGTTCTTCATCGAGGGCGGCCGCAGCCGGACGGGGAAAATCCTGACGCCGAAGCTCGGCATGCTGTCGGCCATCGTCGGTGCCTTCGTCGAGGGCGTGCGCCGCGATCTGTACTTCATCCCGGTGTCGATCCACTACGGCCGCGTCGTCGAGGAGGCCTCCTATTCCCGCGAGCTGGTCGGCGAGAAAAAGGAAAAGGAATCGCTGTGGGCGTTGTTGAAGGCGCGCCGGCTGCTGCGGCAGAAGTACGGCTCGGTGCACGTCACCTTCGCCGAGCCGCTGTCGTTGAACCAGGCGCTGGGCAATCGCAAGGAACGGTTCCGCACCGGTGAGAACGACCCGAGCATCGAGGACGAGAAGCGACGCTTTACGCGCAAGCTGGGCTTCCGTATTCTGCGCGAGGTCAACGCGGTGACCATCGTCGGGGCGACGTCGGTGTCGGCGACGGTGCTGCTGAGCTCGCCGCACGCGGCCTGGCGCTATCCGCAGTTCCTCGTCGCGGCCCAGACCTTGGTGCGCTTCCTGCGCCACCAGGGCTTGCAGCTCACCGCCTCGTTGGAGCGCAACGTGGCGGACTTCAAGGAAAGCCTGCTCTTTCTCGAATCGGGTGGGTTGGTCCAGCGAGTGCCGGGCGACAGTGAGGTCATCCGCGTGCCCGCGGAGAAACGCATGAGTTTGGATTTCTATAAGAACAACACGATCCACTTCTTCCTGCTCCCGGCGCTGCTGTCGCGCGCGTTGTTGATGGGTTTGCAAGGCGCGGCATTGAAGGACGAGGTGAGCTGGTGGTTGGACCTCTTCCGCTGGGAGTTCGCATTGCCGGAGCGCGAAGCGGTGGCGGCGGAGCTCGGCCGGTTGTTGGAATACTTCCGCACCGAGGGCGCGATGCTGGCCGGTGACGGTGACCGAGTCGACCCGGAGCACCCGCTGGTGCGCAGCACCGCGGGCCTGCTCGACAACTTCCGCGAAGCCTACTGGATTGCCGCGCGCACGCTCGCGCCGCTCAGCGAGAGCGGCACGCCGCAGAAGGCCGTGCTGGATCAGGCGCGCAAGCGCTACGGCACGAGTCTCCTCCTCGGCGAGGTGCAGCGGCCGGAAGGCAACAATCCGGTGACCTTCGGCAACGCGTTGGATCGCTATGCCGAGTTGGGGTTCCTGACGATGACCGCGCTACCCAAAGGCCGCGACCGCGTGGTACGCCGCGGCCCGGCGTTCGCGGATCTTCAGCGAGTGGAGACGCGTCTGGCCAACAGCCTGCAGCAGCAAGCGTGATCGTTGCGGCAAGGAGCAAAGCTTGAAAAACGAGATCAGGGGTTTGCGCTGCTCCGAAGAAGATCCACAGATTGACGCAGATTAACGCAGACGGGCAAAGCGCGGCGTGGATCTGTGAAAATCTGCGTCAACCTGCCGATTGATTCCTCTTTCTCGAGCGCAGGGATCGGGCAGCCGCGCCGTATTGAATTGGGGTACGGCGCACCATACACTCAGCCTGGATTGCGCAGACAGGAATGAAACGCTCCTCGCATACCGGAGCCTTGGTGCGGGCGTTTGGCGTGTGTTGCGTGGCCGCGCTGGCTGCGTGTCGCGCGCACGAAAAGACCGAAACGCAAGTCGAGGTGCGTAGCGTCGGCTTCGATAGCGCTTCGCACTCCCCCGTCGTCGTTCTGCAAGATCACGACCGGAAGATTGCGCTACCCATCTGGATCGGACCGGCGGAAGCACAAGCCATCGCCTTGCAAATGCAGGGGGTCGCCCCGCCGCGGCCGATGACCCACGACCTGATCAAGTCGATGCTCGATCAGGCTGGGATCGAGCTGCGTAAAGTCGTGATCCAGGACCTCAAAGACAGCACCTACATCGCCCGCATCTACTTGCACACGGGGAAACAAGACCTGCAGATCGATAGCCGGCCCAGCGACGCCATCGCGCTGGCGGTGCGCTTCCATTCCCCGATCTTCGTAGCCACCGGCTTGCTGAAAGGTGGATCGACGATCAACTTGCAGCGCGAAGCGGCGGCGGAATCGACCGTCAAGATTGCCGGCGTCACCCTGCAGAATCTCACCGACGAGCTCGCCGAGTACTTCAGCCTGCGGCCCGGTACGGGCGTGCTGGTCGCCGATGTGGCCGAAAATACCGCGTCCGGATTGCAACGCGGTGACGTGATCCTCGAAGTCGACGGCAAGTCCGTCAGCGGCGTCGGCGACTTCGACGGCAAGCTGCACGCGCTCAAGGAAGGCACGCAAGCGCGGTTGTCGGTACAGCGCGGTGCGCAGCGGGTGTCGGTGCCGTTCCCGACATGGGCGGGGTGAATCAGGCCCTGCCGATTTCCTTCCAGCCCGCTTCTCTTTCCAAGAGAAGGGGGGATGAGTTCGCCAGCGGCCCCTCCTCTTGACGCCTCTCAGCCACATTGCGATAAGACCCCCTGCTGTGAGCATTAGTCGAAGTCGGCGCATTGGCCGCGGCGGGCCTGTTGACGAACGCCGGGCAGGCGTGCCAGATACAGCGGAGCAACCAAAGCGAGAAAGTTACTTCATCCACGCCGTGTGGATGATTGCAGCGCAAAATTGATGACTGCAGCAAGCGATGAGCAGGCACCGGGGGATGATCGCGCCTCGGAGGAACGCGTCATCGCGCTGGCGCGCGAAATAACGGAAACGATCAATGCGGGGACCGTTGAAGGACGTGACGTATTGCGGGAAATGGCCGTCGGCCTGGTGCGCGACGGCGTACGCCTCGACGAACCGGCGCCGTCGCCCGGCGCGCTGGCGTCCGGGCCCGGCACCTTCAATCCGCTCGGCATTGGGATTCCACTCGTTCTGATGGGCGCGGTGTTGGTGTTCTTGTTTCCGCTCGTCGGACTGCTGATGTTTGCTGCCGCCGCCGTGATGATTGCGTGGGGCGTGGGCGCAACACTGCTTGCGCGCAACTGAGGTTTCGACACTATGGCGAAGGCAGAGAAGCAGCAAACCCCCGAGGAGCTGGCCGCGCTCGAAGCGCGCCGCCGCACCGAACAAGCGCTCGAACGCGCCAAGCGCGAGCGCGAACGCACGCAACTCGGGGGCCTGTGGTCGCGGCGCGATTTCTTCGGACGCCTCGGCTGGAGCGGCTTCGGCATTTTTTCCTTGGTGACGCTGCTTGCCGCGATGCGCTCCGCGTTTCCGCGCGTCCTGTTCACCCCTCCGTCATCGTTTAAGGCTGGGACTCCCAATGACTTCGCCGTCGGCGAGGTCAGCGAAAAGTTCAAGAAGGAATTCCGCGTCTGGATCGTGCGCAACCAGGAAGGGTTCTACGCCATCTTCGCCAAATGCACGCATCTCGGATGCACGCCGCGCTGGCTGGCGGCCGAAAACAAGTTCAAATGCCCCTGCCACGGCAGCGGCTATTATAAGGATGGCGTCAATTTCGAGGGGCCGGCGCCGCGTCCGATGGATCGCGTCCGCATCACCCGTGCCGAAGACGGCCAGATCGTGGTCGACGTCAGCGTGAAATATCAGTTCGGCACCTGGGACAAGCCGGGCGCATTCCTGAAGGCTTGAGGGCTTGGGGGCCTGAGGGCTTGGCGAGAAATTGCACCTGAGGGCTTGAGCGCCCGAGGGTTGGGGATCTGGAGATTGTATTCGTATGGCGATGTTTGATGAACTGAAACGCCAGGTCATGGAGTCGCAGGTCTGGCAGTCGATCTTTCGGCACGGCTATGAGGACACGCCGCGCAACCGCATCCTCATGGTATCCGGGAACGTCTGGCTGCACCTGCATCCGTCCAAGGTCCGCAAACACGCGACCCGCTTGCGTTTCACCTGGTGCATGGGCGGCATTACCTTCCTCATGTTTCTGGTGACGGTGGTGACCGGGGTCTATCTGATGTTCTACTATCGGCCGACCGCGGAGTACGCGTACGCCGACATGAAGTATCTCGAGTTCGACATGCCCTTCGGGATGCTGATGCGCAACATGCACCGCTGGGCGGCACACGGGATGGTGATCGCCGTCTGGCTGCACATGTTCCGCGTCTTCCTTACCGGCTCCTACAAGCCGCCGCGCGAGTTCAATTGGGTGGTCGGTGTGCTTTTGCTCGTGCTGACGCTACTGCTCAGCTTCACCGGGTATCTCTTGCCGTGGGACCAGCTGTCGATTTGGGCGGTCACCGTGGGCTCGAATATGGGCCGCGCCACGCCATTGCTCGGGCACGAAGGTCCGTTCCACGAGTTGATCGGCGCGAACCCGATCTACGACGCCCGCGCCTTTCTGTTCGGCGGCGGCGAGATTGGTCCGCACACCTTGCTGCGCTTCTACATTCTCCATTGCATCTTCATCCCGCTGGTTGCCAGCCTCTTCATGGCGGTGCATTTCTGGCGCATCCGCCGTGATGGCTTCTCCGGGCCACCGGTATAAGACGGAGCGCAATGCGCGGGGTGTGACATGCGGGTCTTGACGCTTCCAATTCTCATGGCGCTGCTCATCTGGTTGATGTACTGGCTGGCGCGACCGAGGTCCAATGGCAGACGATAAAGCGACGTTGAAAGCCGTTGCCGGTGGAGCGGCACGCAGCGCCGAGAGCGGTCGGCCCCCGGCGCGCCGTGTCGAGGTCTCGATCAAGAAGGCCAGCGGACCGGGAGACGACAAGGTGCACACCTGGCCGCATCTGGTGCGCGCCGAGTTCTTGTGCGCCATCCTCATCGTCGTCCTGTTGCTGGTGTGGTCGCTGCTGGTCGACGCGCCATTGGAAGAGCCGGCCAACCCGACGCGCACGCCGAACCCTTCGAAAGCCCCGTGGTACTTCCTCGGCCTGCAGGAAATGCTGGTGTTCTTCGACCCCTGGCACGCCGGAGTGGTGCTGCCGTCTTTCATCATCATCGGCCTGATGGTCATCCCTTACATCGACATCAATCCGAAGGGGAACGGCTACTACACGTTCACCGAGCGCAAGTTCGAGCTGCTGACCTACTTCTTCGGCTTCCACGTATTGTGGGTGTCGCTGATCATCATCGGCACATTCTTGCGTGGCCCGGGCTGGAACTGGTTCTGGCCGTGGGAGAAGTGGGACCTCCACAAGGTGGAAGCCATGACCAACGTCGACTTGCCGTACCTCGTGGCAACGACGGTGCCCGGCATGGGCTTCCTCCACGATGCGTTTTGGTCGGCCATGTTTGGATTGGCGCTGATCATCGGGTATTTCGTGGCCGGCACCGCCGCGATGTATTATGCGATCCGCCGATTCAAGGGACCCGAGTTCATGCAACGCTGGGGCATGCCGCGCTTCGGCACCACCTCGTTTTTGTTCCTCAACATGTTGGCGGTGCTGATCAAGATGCTGCTACGGCACACGATGAACATCAAATACATTCTCGCGACGCCGTGGATTAACGTATGAGAGCTCGCAGATGGCAGAGCGCGGAGCGCGGATCGTTGGCTTGAAAACGACGCGACGTCAGTCATCGGCAATCAGTGATCAGCGATTCTTCGGATGTTTTACCTTGCGAAGCTGATCCAGGCCTTCGGGTTCGCTGACGTCACCTATGCCTTGTATGTCGGCTTCACCGAAGAGCACAGCATGGGACGTGAGCTGACATTGATGATGATTGGCGCGGTGATCTTCTTGGTGGGACGGCTTCTGGAGCAGAAGGCGTCGGCGTAGTTAGAGGTGGCGCGTGGCACGACGTGAGTCCAATATAGACGACGAAAAACGCTCCTACAGCGCACTCTTCCTGCTGTCGGTCGGGCTGTTGCTGGTGGGCGCGGTCTGGTCCGTGTGGGACGACCAGATTGCCCGGCGCCCCTGGAAGTACTACCAGACCGAATTCTCCGAGCGCGAGCAGGCGCGGGTGCACGACGAAATCAAGAAGGAAGAAGACCACCTTGCCGGCGATCCGACCTACCAGCAGGTGACCAAGGATCTGGCGGCGGCCCGCCAGCGCTTGAGCAGCGGCGAAACCGCGAAGCGAATCGACGCCCTCCAGGCGCAGCGGGCGCGCATCACGGTCGAGCATTCCGACCTCGACCTCTCGCTGCGCATCGCCAAGAGCCAGCTTGAAGAAGCCTGGTACGAGTACGACAGCGCCATCCTTGAAAAGAAATCGACGGATGCGATTCGTGCCCACATCGAGAAGCTCAACACGGAACGTGACGCCGTCCAGAAGGGCTTCGACGACACCAAGGGCCAGATCGACCAAATCGACAAGGAGCTCACCGAGGTGCGCTCCGAAGTGAAGAGCCTCGACGACAAGCTCAAGAGTCTCGACGCCCCGAAAGAGCTCCTGGAGCAGAAGCTCGAGGGCATGACGATCAACGTCGGGCCGTTCGCCTTCCCGAAGATCCCGAAGATCACCCAGGTCGTGCTCAGCGACTTCGAGCGCAACAACTTCGACAAGCCGGTGGCACGCGTCGAGCGCTGCGTGTCGTGTCACGTCGGCATCGACAAGGCCGGATTCGATAACACGCCTGAGCACCCGGTGCCGGAGCCCTACAGCACCCACCCGCAGCGCGAGCTGATCCTTGGCAAACACCCGCCCGATAAATTCGGATGCACACCGTGTCACCAAGGACAGGGCGCCGCAGTCAACAGCCCGGAGCAAGCCCATGGCGAAGTCCACCACTGGGCCGAGCCCCTGATGCGCGGTGACAAGGTGCAAGCGTCGTGCATCAAGTGCCACGCGAACCTCGGCGGTTTGAAGGGTGCGAGCACGATTGCCAGCGGCCAGAAGCTGTTCGAAGAGCTCGGCTGCCACGGCTGTCATCTCGTCGAAGGCTACGAGGATCTGCAGAAGGTGGGCCCGTACCTGCGCTTGGCGAACGCGAAGCTCGATCCGTCGTGGCTGGTGCGCTGGGTGGCGAACCCGCATCAGTATCGTCCGAAGACGCGCATGCCGAACTTCATGTTCAAGGCCGACGAGGCCGAGGCCATCGCCGCGTATCTGCTGGATGCCAGCAAGGCCGACAGCACGCAGTGGCTGGAATCGCGGCCGCTCCCGGCCGGCATCGACCCGAACGACACGGCGCTGGTGGGCCATGGCAAGGAGATCATCGACAGCGTCGGCTGCCGCGGCTGCCACGGGTTTGCCGAGGGCGAGTCGCCAGCCCTGCTCGGACAGAACAAGGACATCGCGCCCAATCTCAGCAACATCGCCGAAAAGACCGATGCCCGCTGGCTCTACTACTGGGTAAAGGGGCCACGCAACTACTCGCCCGTCTCGCGCATGCCGAGCCTGCGGTTGAGTGACGACGAGGCGCGCGCCGTGACCTCGTTCCTGCTCACGTTGGGCGTCAAGCAGCCCACCGCAGGCATTGAAGCCCGCCTGCAGGACCCCGACACGATTGCGCACGGCAAGGCGCTGGTCCGCAAGTACGGTTGCTTCGGCTGCCACGACATCCCCGGCATGGAGAACGAGTCGCGCATCGGCGTCGAGCTCTCGACCTTCGGCTCGAAGACGCTGGAGGAGCTGTTCTTCGGCAATCACACGGACATCGCGCACAACTGGGACGCCTGGACGAAGAACAAGCTCAAGACGCCGCGCACCTATGCCACCGAGCGCATTGAGCAGCTGATGCCGCAGTTCGATCTCGCCGACCCGGACATCGACGCCTTGAAGATCTTCCTCGCCAGCCGCACCGACGCGAAATATCCAGCCCGCTTCCACGCCGAGAACGACCTGCGGGGCCAGCGCGAAGTACTCGGCCGGCGCCTGGTGGCGCGCTACAACTGCGTCGGCTGCCACATCATCGAAGGCGAAGGCGGCGCCATCCGCGCACGCTATCAAGAGTCGCCGACCATGGCGCCACCCATCCTCAATGGTGAAGGTGCCAAGACCCAGGAGGACTGGCTCTTCGGTTTTCTCAAGCAGCCGATTCCATTGCGCCCGTGGCTGAAGGTCCGCATGCCGACCTTCAGCTTCTCCGATCCCGAGGCCACGACGCTGGTGCAGTACTTCGGCGCGCTCGACAACATCCAGGTGCCGTTCATCCACGTCGACGAAGCGAAGATTCCACCCGATTATATCCTGGCCGCCGAGAAGCTGACCACGCCGGACTATTTCAATTGCTTCTCGTGTCACCAACAGGGCGACCACAAGCCGGAAGGTCCGCCGGAAGGCTGGGCGCCCGATCTCACCATGGCGCGCCACCGACTCAACCCCACCTGGATCGTCCGCTGGCTGCACAATCCCCAAGCCGTGCAGCCGGGTACGAAGATGCCGTCGTTCTACGAACAGAGTGCCGACGGCAAGGCCAGCGGCGGACCGGACGACGTGCTCGACGGCAACAACGAAGAGCAGATTCAAGCGTTGGCCGACTACCTGATGGTACTCAGCAACGCCAAAGAAGTACTCGCGCAGAATGAGCAGAAGAACGCTGCACTGGCAGCCGCCGCGCCAGCACCTGACGGCGGTGCCGCACCGCAACCAAACTGATCGCACACACGCGCGCCGCGTCGCGCGGTGATGGATCGAGACGAAGAGGAGGAATGCAAATGCGCAAGACCAGTTTCGGAGCCATGGTAGTCACCTTCGGCGTGCTCGCATGGTGCGCGGCACCGGCGACCGCCTATGACGGCGCCCCGGTCAGCAACGGCGGCACGATCAGCGGGACGGTGAAGTTTCAGGGTGCGCCGCCGGCGGCCAAGCCGATCGAAGTCACCAAGGACAAGGAAGTGTGCGGCGAGCATGAGATCAAGAACGAGAGCCTCGTCGTCAGCGCCGGTGGCGGCATCGCCAACGCCGTGGTGTCGATCGTGTCGATCAACAAAGGCAAGCCGATGCCCACGGACAGCCCCGTGCTCGATCAAAAGGGCTGCACCTATGTCCCCCACGTCTTGCTCTTCCCTGCCGGCAGCACGGTCAAGATCAACAACGACGACGGCATCCTGCACAACATCCACACCTACAGCACCAAGAACGCGCCGGTGAACATGGCGCAGCCGAAGTTCAAGAAGACCATCGAAGCGAAGTTCGATCAGCCCGAGGTGATCCGCGTCACGTGTGACGCGCATGGCTGGATGGAAGGCTGGTTCATCTCCGAGGACAATCCGTACTACGCCGTCACCGATGCCGACGGGAACTACAAGCTCACCGACGTCCCGCCGGGCGATTATGAGCTGAGAGTCTGGCAGGAGAAGCTCGGCGACAAGACCCAAAAGGTCACGGTCGCCGCCGGCGGCACGGCCTCGGCCAATTTCGAGCTTGCTGCAAAGTAAGTGGGGAAGACAACAGACAACAGACGCGCAGACAACAGACTATGGGGCTCTTCCCTCCGTCTGTTGTCGCTTAGTCTGTTGTCTGTTGTCTCTGAAGGAAGGGGACGGGTGACAACATGCTGAGCTGGCTTCCCGAGGACGTGTCCACGTTCGGTCCGGGGATCGATCAGATGTTCTATCTGATCTACTACATCACCGCTGCGACCTTCGTCGTGGTCATGGCGCTGCTCGTGGCATTTCTGATCATGTACCGCCACCAGGAGGGCCGGCGGGCGACCTACACGCACGGGAACTCCACCCTGGAGATCATCTGGACGATCATCCCGGCGTTGATCCTGGTGATGCTGGGCTTCATGAGCAAGGGGAAATGGGACGCGATCAAAAAGAACGCCCCGCCGGCGGACGTGCAGGTGCGCGTGACCGGGAAGCAGTTCAACTGGGAAGTGATGTATCCGGGTCCCGACGGCAAGTTTGAGACCGCCGACGACGTCCAGTTCGACAACGACGTACACGTACCGGTGAACAAGGTGGTGCGCGTGCTGCTGCGCTCGAAGGACGTCATCCACTCCTTCTTCGTGCCGGCGCTGCGTCTCAAGCAGGACGCCTTGCCGGGCCGCGAGATCGTGGTCTGGTTCGAAGTGACCAAACCCGGTACCTACGAAATCCCGTGCGCCGAGCTCTGCGGCTTCGGTCACTCCGGCATGAAGGGCAGCCTCATTGTCCATGATGCCGCCGGTTACGAAGCCTGGATGAAAGAGAAATGGCCGGCGGCGGGTGGTACGGCCGCGGTCGACCGCAGTGAGCCAAAGAGAGGGTGATGCCATGAGTGAGACAGCAGCTGTCGCGAGTACGGCGCACGCCGCGCACGAGCACCATGAGGAGCTGAGCTTCCTGCGCCATTACGTCTTCTCCACCGATCACAAGATGATCGGCCGCCAGTTCCTGTTCATGGGCTTGTCGTTCATGATCCTCGGCGGCTTGCTGGCGCTGCTCGTGCGTTGGGAGCTGGCGTGGCCCGAAACCGCCGTGCCGTTCATGCATTGGGTGCCGGAGCCGACCATGTACGATGGCGTGATCCCACCCGATACCTACAACGCTTTCTTCACCATGCACGCCACCATCATGATTTTCTTCGTGGTGATGCCGATCCTGGTCGGCGCCTTCGGCAACTTTCTCATTCCGCTGATGATCGGCACGCGCGACATGGCGTTTCCGCTGCTCAACATGCTGTCGTTCTGGATCGCCCTGGTTGCCGGCTTCATCATGCTGGCCGGCTTCTTCGTCCCCGGCGGACACGCGGCGGCCGGATGGACGTCGTATGCACCGCTGTCGGCGAACCCGCAGTATACCGGGGTGTACTGGGGACAAAACCTGTGGTGCATCAGCATCCTCGTGCTCGGCGTGTCGTCACTGATGGGATCGATCAACTACATCACCACGATCATCAACATGCGCGCGCCCGGCATGCAGTTCTTCCGCTTGCCGCTGACGATCTGGGCGCTGTTCATCGTCGCCATTCTCCTGCTCCTCGCCCTGCCGGTGCTGAGCGCGGCGCTCGGATTGCTCCTGCTCGACCGCATGGCCGGCACCAGTTTCTTCCTGCCGGCGGGTGGCGGCGAGCCGCTGCTGTGGCAGCACCTGTTCTGGTTTTTCGGCCACCCGGAGGTGTACATCCTCATCCTCCCAGCCATGGGCATCGCCTCCGACATCTTGTCGGTGTTCGCACGCAAGCCGATCTTCGGCTACCGCGCGATGGCGTTCTCGATGATCGCCATTGCCTTTCTCAGCTGGATCGTCTGGGGCCATCACATGTTCCAGAGCGGCATGAACCCGACGCTGGGGACCAGCTTCATGATCTCGACGATGGTGATTGCCGTCCCGTCGGCAATCAAAACCTTCAACTGGCTCGGCACCCTCTGGGGCGGCAATATCCGCTTTACGACCCCGATGCTCAACGCGCTGGCGTTCGTCTCGATGTTCGTCATCGGCGGCTTGAGCGGCATCTACATGGCCTCGACGCCGGTCGACATCTTCATCCACGACACGTATTTCATCGTCGCGCACATCCACTACGTCGTCTTCGGCGGCAGCGTCTTCGGCATCTTCGCCGGGATCTACTTCTGGTTCCCGAAGATGTTCGGCCGCATGATGAACGAGACCCTCGGC